>CAZGOX010000010.1:14291-24150 GCA_964527955.1 uncultured Opitutaceae bacterium
CCTTCCGTTTGATCTTCCAACTTCGGTCGATCGACTTACAAATCCAGCCCATGCCTACCTACGATTTTGTCTGTAAGAAATGCGGGCATACCTTTGAGCAATTCCAGCCGATGAGCGCAGCCCCGCTCAGGAAGTGCCCAAAATGCGGCAAACTTGGCGTGAAGCGCCTGATCGGGGCCGGAGCCGGGCTGATCTTCAAGGGAACCGGTTTTTACCAAACGGATTACAAGAAGGCGCAGGCTCCCGCCGGGGGAGGGGAGAGCAGCTCCGGTGGGGGAGACTCAAAGTCGTCCGAGAAGGCAGGCGACGGCAAGCCAGCTTCCGCCGAAGGAAAGCCTGCCTCGGGTGAGAGCAAGCCGGCCTCCGGCGACAGCAAGGCCGCGCCGGCCAAGGAGGCCAAGGCGGCGGCGCCCGCCGCCAAGACGGAGATCAAGGCAAAGGGTTGAGGGAACGAATTGACACCCTGCTGAACGACCGGGCGCGACCGACCTTGTCCAAGAAACTCAAGAACATCGGCGTCGTCTCGTTCCTTACGGTGGTCTCGCGCGTGCTGGGGCTTGCCCGCGACACCCTGAGCGCGGACATCTTCGGCGCGAGTGTCCTGAACTCGGCCTTCCTCACGGCCTTCCGGCTGCCGAACCTGTTTCGGCGCCTTCTGGGCGAGGGTTCGCTGACAGCGGCCTTCCTCCCGACGCTGCAGCACGAGCTGCACGACCGCGGCCGCCCCGGGGCCTTCGTGCTCCTGAACCAGGTGTCGAGCTGGCTCGCGATCGTCACGGGCGGGCTCGCCGCGGGGGCCATGCTTCTCCTCGACCACTCCCGGGCCATCGCCCCGGGGCTCGCGGACCGCTGGTACCTGATCGCGGACCTCTCGGTGCTGCTCTTTCCCTACCTTGCGTTCGTGTGCCTCGCGGCGGCGCTCAACGCGACGCTCAACGTGTTCGAGCATTTCACGGAGCCGGCGCTCTCGCCCATCTGGCTCAACCTCTCCATGATCGCGACCCTCGGGGGCGCGGGGCTTCACTTCGCGAAGACCCCCCTCGGGGAAATGCACTGGCTGTGCGCGGGCGTCCTCATTGGCGGCAGCCTGCAGCTGGCGGTCCCCGCGGCGGTTCTCGTGAGGCTCGGCTGGAGGCCGCGCTTTGATTTCAGGCTCTCGCCGCGCGTCCTCGAAATCGGCAGGCTCATGGCGCCCGGCTTCTTCGGCAGCGCGATCTACCAGGTGAACCTGTACGTCTCGAGCCTCCTGGCCTATTCGCTTAATGACTTCGCGGGCACGCTGATCTTCTACGCGGGCCGCCTGATGGAGCTGCCGATCGGGGTCTTCGCGATCGCCATATCGACCGTCGTGTACCCGCTGATCGCCCGGCACGCGGTCCAGGGGAACTACTCGGGAATGGCGGACGACTACCGCAAGGGACTTCGGCTGATCCTGGTCGTCAACGTGCCGGCCGCGGTGGGGCTGGGCCTCCTCAGCCAGCCGATTGTCGGGCTCCTCTTCCGGCACGGAAAGTTCACCCCTGCAGACGCGCACATGATGGCGCCGCTCCTCATGCTCTATGTGGTCGGGCTCCCTTTCTTCTCGATCGTGAACCTCACCGTCCGCGCCTTCTACTCGCTCAAGGACACGTCGAGCCCGGTCAAGGTGGCCGCGGTGGACTTCTGCGTGAACCTGGGCCTGAGCCTCCTCTTGATGCGCTGGCTCGGCGTCTTCGGGCTGGTCCTCGCCAGCACCGCGGCGATCGTGGTCCAGACGGTCCTCCTCCAGCGATCGCTCGCCCGGAAGCTTGTGGAGCTCAGGTTCGCGCCCCTCTGGCCGAGCGTGGCCAAGGTGTTGCTGGCCGCACTCGGGATGGGGGTCATCGTCTGGGCGGGCCGGCTGGCGGTCGTCGGGATGTCCCTGGGCGTGCGGATGACGGAAGCGCTGGAGGTGCTTGCGCTGATCCCCGTCGGGGCCGTCATCTACGGCGTTCTCCTCTGGCTCCTGCGAATCGAGGGGAGGGAGGAACTTGCGGCGCTCGTGCAAAAAAAACTCCCGTGGTTTGCGAACCGGGAATTTCCGGGTAAGTCCTAGGCTTTCCATGTCCACCACCTCAACTGAAACGCTCCTGGGCGCTCTCAACTGGCGCTACGCAACCAAGAAATTCGATCCGGCCCGGAAGATCCCGGCGCAGACCTGGACCGCCCTCGAGGAGGCGCTCATCCTGTCGCCCTCCAGCTTCGGCCTCCAGCCCTGGCACTTCCTCGTGGTGCAGAACGCGGACCTCCGCCAGAAGCTCTCTGCTGTATCCTGGGGCCAGACCCAGCCGATTGATTGCTCCCACTATGTCGTCTTCGCCGCCCGGAAGGACCTCACGGCGGCCGATGTGGACCGCTTCATCGACCGCATCGTCGAGGTGCGCGGCGGATCCCCCGGGCAGCTGAAGGGATATCGCGACATCATGGTCGGATTTGCCGACCAGAACCGGGCGGCAGGGCGCCTGGATAGCTGGATGGCCCGGCAGGTCTACATCGCGCTCGGGCAGTTCATGGCGGCGGCCGCACTTCTCGGGGTGGACACCTGCCCCATGGAGGGTCTTGAGCCTGCGAAGTACGACGAGATCCTGGGCTTGGGTGCCAAGGGCCTGACGACCCTCTGCGCCTGCGCTGCCGGGTACCGCGCGGCCTTCGACAAGTACGCGACCACACCCAAGGTGCGTTTCAAGGCCTCCGAACTCATCTCCCACGTCTGATTCACTAGCCTCGACGGTAGGTCAGCGAGCTTGCTCGCGCCCCACCTTGCCAATCCGGCCCATTCGTTCGAGGCTGAAACCATGCGCGCCCTGCGTCTCGATGCCGTAAACAAACTCGCCCTGGCCGAGGTCCCGGATCCCGTTCCCGCGCCGGGTGAGGTGGTCGTCGCCATCCGCGCCGCCGCCCTGAACCACCGGGACGTCTGGATCAAGCTCGGCCAGTACGCCGGCCTGAAATTCCCATGCACCCCCGGATCCGACGGCGCCGGCATCGTGGCGAGCGTCGGCCCGGGGGCGGACGCGTCCTGGGTCGGACGCGAGGTCATCCTCTATCCCGCCCTCGACTGGGGCGCAAACGAGCGCGCCCAGGCCGCGTCGTTCTCCATCCTCGGCCTGCCGCGCGACGGCACGCTTGCAGAGCGCGTGGCCATTCCGGCGGGCCAGCTGTTTCCGAAGCCGGAACATCTCACCTGGCAGGAGGCCGCTGCGCTGCCGCTCGCCGGACTGACGGCCTACCGCGCGCTCATGGTCCGCGGACAGCTGCACGCGGGCGAGAGGGTTCTCATCAGCGGGGTGGGGGGCGGCGCGGCGCTCTTTGCCCTGCAGTTTGCCGTGGCCCATGGCGCCGAGGTCTGGGTGACCTCGGGCTCCGAGGAAAAGATCGCCAAGGCCGTCGCGCTCGGCGCCCGGGGCGGATTCCTATATTCGAAACCCGGCTGGGCCGCCGGGGCCGCCAAGGTGTCGGGACCCTTTGATGTCATCGTGGACAGCGCCGGCGGGCCGGGATTTGGCGACCTGATCGACGTCGCGGCCCCGGGCGGCCGCATCGTTTTCTTCGGGGCCACGCGGGGCAACCTCCCAGACCTCGCCCTGCGCAAGGTGTTTTGGCGCCAGATTTCGCTCCTGGGGAGCACCATGGGCAGCGCAGCGGACTGGTCCGCCATGCTCTGCTTTGTCGCGCTGCACCGGATCAAGCCGGTCGTGAGCGCGGTTTTTCCCATGACCCACGGGGCGGCGGCCTTCGAGCTCATGGAACAGGGTGGGCAATTTGGAAAAATTGTGCTTGATATAGCCCGATGAGAAATCTGGCCTGGCTGGTCTGCCTCCTTCCGCTCCTTTCGGCCTGCACCCATCTGGAGACCCGCGTCGCGCCGGCGGCAAAACTTGCCGGCTACCACAACATCTTTGTGGAGCATGAACTCTCCGACGGCCGGAGTATCGACCTGTTCATCACCCGCAAGCTGCAGAACATGGGGTTCACCGCGGCCGCGGGTCCGCTCACGATGAAGCCCACGGAGGCGGAGCTCGTCGTGAGCTACCAGGAGCATTGGACGTTCGACCTCACAACCTACATCATCGAGATCGACATGCAGGTGCACGACGCGAGGACGGGAAGGGAACTCGCGATCGGGCGCTACTTCCACCCGTCGATCACCCGGGAGTACACGTCCGATGTCGTGGACCCGCTGGTCGAGGAAATCTTCGGCTCCAAGCCGAAGAAGGCCGGCCCAAGCTGATTCAGCCGGCGGCCGGCACGATCGTCACGCTCTGGATTTCCAGGCGCTCGATCGGCGTGCTCTTCTCCCCGCCATCGCCCCTCGAGGTCGGCACGGTGGCCAGCTTCTCAAGGACGTCGTCCCCAGCCACGAGCTCGCCGAAGGCCGTGTACTGGCGGTCCAGGAAGCGGGCGTCGCCGTGGCAGATGAAGAACTGGCTTCCGGCCGAGTCGGGGTGCGCCGAGCGCGCCATCGAGATCACTCCGCGCTTGTGCGCCTTGTCGTTGAACTCGGCCTTGATCTTCTGGCCTGCGTCGCCCGTCCCCGGCATCCCCTTCGCCCCGGCCTTCGTGTTCGGGCAGCCCCCCTGAATCATGAAGCCCTTGATGACCCGGTGGAACGCCGTCCCGTTGTAAAAGCCCTCGCGGGCGAGCTTCTTGAAGTTCTCGACGGTCTTCGGCGCGACGTCCGGCCAGAAGGACAGGGTCATGTCGCCGTACGAGGTCTTGATGATGGCATTTTCAGCGGGTGTGGGCATGGTGTGAAGGTGGGATTTGAACGACTAAAGGATCAAGTTGGAAGGCGAATCCTCCAGCCCCCGTTTCGGCTTTCAACTTTCGCCCTTCGGGCTTCATTCTACTGCCATGGACCCTAGCCCGGATTGGGTTGCCGAACTGGCGCAGTTCCTTCGGGTGCAACCCGGAGTGGAGGCCGTGCGCATCGACCCCGAAGCGCACAAGGTCTCCGTGGCGACCGTCGGCCGGGTGGACACGGCGGGCTTGGCCGAAAAGCTCGCCGCAACGGTTGCGGCCGTGGAGAAGATGCTCGAGAAGCGGGACTCCATCCACGCGCCGCGCGGGTACTCCCTCCGTCGGGACGGCAAGGCGCTCGTGATGGCGCGCGATACCTGCGAGACGGCGGAGAAGCTCTGGCTTTGGCGGGAGATGGAATGGCCTGCGATCACGGCCGAACCGGAGCACGGCCAGCCGGAGTGGCGCATGCTGGCCATGCTGGCCGCAGGCTGCGGGGTGGCGGGCATTGCCGGGGGAGTCGTATCCTATGAGTTGCCGGGCCAGCCCCTTTTCGCCCACGGCCTTTTCCTCGTCGCCCTGATTGTCGGCGCCTGGGACGCCGCCGTGGACACCTGGGGCAACCTGCGGACCGGCAGGATCGACATTCACTTCCTCATGCTGGCGGTTGCCCTCGGCGCCGTCTTCATCGGGGCCTGGGCCGAGGCCGTCCTGCTGCTGTTCCTATTTTCGGCGGCGGGCGCCATGGAGGAGTACGCCCTCGACCGCACCCAGCGGGAGGTGAACTCGCTCCTCAAGACGGCGCCCAAGTATGCGATCCTTGCGCTGCCGGACGGCGGCGAACGGGAGGTGCCGATCGAGGAGCTTCAGCTCGGCCAGCGCGTGCGCGTGAAGCCCGGCGATGCGTTTCCGGCGGACGGCACGGTGATCAAGGGCTCGAGCGCCAGCGACGAGTCGGCGCTGACCGGAGAGGCGACCCCCGTCAGCAAGGGCATCGGGGACCCCGTCTTCAGCGGCACCGTGAACCTCTGGGGCGTGGTCGAGTACGACGTCGCCCGCCTTCCCTCGGAGAGCACGCTCCAGAAGATCATCCGGCTGATCCAGACCGCCCAGAAGCTCCGGGCACCGAGCGAGCGCTTCACGGACCGGTTCGGCACGGGCTACACGTATTTTGTCCTGGGGGCGGCGACGGCCATGTTCCTGGTCTGGTGGCTCGGGTTTCACCTGCCCGCGTTTGCCAACCAGCCCGGCGTGCGTTCGGCCTTCTACCGGGCGATGACGCTGCTCGTCGTCGCGAGCCCGTGCGCGCTGGTCCTTTCCATTCCCTCGGCCGTGCTGGCTGCCATCGCCTGGGGCGCCCGCCACGGCGTGCTCTTCCGCGGCGGTGCCGCGATCGAGAGCCTGGCCGGCATCCATGTCGTGGCCCTCGACAAGACGGGGACCCTCACGACCGGCGAGCTCGCGGTCGTCGGCTGCGAGAGCTTCCCACTGGGCCGCGAGGGAGAAATCCTTGAACTCGCCTACGCCCTGGAATCGAAGTCCCAGCACCCCATCGCCCGGGCCATCGTCCGGCACGCTAAGGCCGCCGGTGTGAAGGCCGCTGAAATCGACGACTTCCAGTCGATCTCGGGCCAGGGCCTGACCGGCCGCCTCGGCGGGTCGCAGCTGCTCCTGGGGCGCAGGGAACTCCTGGAGCATGGCCCTCTTTCCGAATGGGCCAAAAAGCTTCCCCCGGCGGCTGCCGAACTGAGCGAGGTATGGGTTCTCGGGCGCGACCTTGTCGGAAGGATCCTCCTCAGGGACCAGATCCGCGCGGAATCGAAGGTCGTGCTCGCCGAACTCAAGGCCCGCGGGATCCATACGGTCATGCTGACCGGGGACCGCCGCCAAAGCGCGGAAGCCGTCGCCCAGGAACTGGGGCTGGACGAAGTCCGTGCGGGCCTCTCCCCCGAGGACAAGGTGGCGGCAATCCAGTCCCTCCGGTCCGGGGGAAGGAAGGTCGCCATGGTCGGCGACGGCGTGAACGACGCGCCGAGCCTCGCCGCTGCCGACGTGAGCGTCGCCATGGGCGCCCGTGGTAGCGACGCCGCGCTTGAGCAGGCCGAGGTCATCCTCATGCACGACCGGATCGAGAACTTCCTCGCCGCCCATCGCTTGAGCCGCCGCGCCCGGACCATCATCCGCCAGAATCTTGCCGTGGCCCTCGGGGTCGTCCTCCTCATGGTCACCATGACGATCTTTGGCGTGGTCCCCCTTGCCGCCGGCGTCGCCGCCCACGAAGGCAGCACAGTCGTCGTCTGCCTCAATTCCCTCCGCCTTCTCTTCGGCAAGAACCGCTGACCGCCCCCGGTCCAGCTTCAACAAGGTTCGAGGGTAGGGCGAAGTCGTTGCGACGAGCCGCCTCGCGCCTTCCACGCCCTGGGCATAGCTCGGATCCTTCCCTTGTAGGTCAGCGAGCTTGCTCGCGCTTTCCACTCTCCCGTCCCGAACTCGCCTCGTCCCCTCCACCCCTCAATCCACGATCAAAACCTGATCCCCAACCCTGACCTGATCGTACAACTCAATGATATCCAAATTCCGCATGAGCACGCACCCCGCGCTCGCCGGCTGGCCGATCCGCTCCTCCCGGTTCGTCCCATGGATGTAAATATACCTCTCGTACGTGTCCACGTCGCCCCCCCGGTTCACCCCCGGCTCCATCCCCCGAAGCCAGATGATCCGCGTCGCGACCAGATTGGACTCCGGCCGCGCCTCCGGAATCTCTGAGAAATGCCGCCCGGTGGGCATTCTCGAGTCGAACACCATGCCTGCGGGCTGGCCCGCCCCGATCCTCTCCGCGATCTCGTGCAACCCCCTCGGCGTCCCGAGCGAATTCTTCACATTCGACGGCGGCAGCCTGGACGTGGAGACGACGTAGCTCTTCACGAGCTCCCCCTGCACGTAAAACTGCAGGGTCGATGCCGCCAGGCGCACGACGAGCAACCGGTCTGTGGGCTTGATGCCGAGCCGGGAACGCGTTTCATTCAACGATTCCAAAATGGACACAGCGGTTAAGACACCATCATTCACGGTAGGTATCGTCGGGGCCACAGGGGCCGCGGGTCAAGAATTGCTCGCGCTGTTGCACGAGCGTAACTTTCCCCTGGCGGGCCTCCGGCTCTTCGCGTCCGGGCGCTCCGCGGGCAAGGAAATCCAATTCCGCGGCCGCACCCTCCGCGTGGAGGAGGCCCGGACGGGAGTCTTTGCCGACATCGACGTGGCCTTCTTTGCGACAAGCGGGGCGGTCTCACGCGCCCTCGCCCCGGATGCCGTAAAGGCGGGCTGCCTCGTCATCGACAAGAGCTCCCATTACCGCCTCGACCCCTCGGTGCCGCTCGTGATCCCGGAGATCAACCCCCAGGACCTCCGCAGGCACAACGGCATCATCGCCAACCCGAATTGCTCGACTGCGGTCGCCCTCATGGGGATCTGGCCTCTGCACCAGCGCTTCGGGCTCAAGCGCTACATCACGGCCACCTACCAGTCCGTTTCCGGCAGTGGCCTCGGCGGTGTCCGCGAGCTCGAGCAGCAGGTGCAGGCCCACGTGAAGGGCCAGCCCATGGAGCGCGAGGAGTACTCCCACCAGATCGCCTTCAACCTGATCCCGCAGGTCGACACCTTCGGCTCCGACGGCTACACGGGCGAGGAGACCAAGATGCGCCTGGAGAGCCGAAAGATCATGGGGCTGCCCGACCTCAAGGTCTCCGCCACCTGCGTCCGGGTTCCGGTCGTTCGCGCGCACTCGATGTCGGTCACCGCAGAGTTCGAGCGCCCCGTGAGCGTCGCCGAGGCACGTGCAGCGATCGCGGCGTTTCCCGGCGCCCAGCTCGTCGACGATCCCGCCCACGGCGAGTTCCCGACACCGCTCGACTTCAGCAGGCAGGTGAAGTGCGGCGTCGGCCGGATCCGCATCGACACCGCCTTCGACAACGGCCTTTCGTTCTGGGTGAGCGGCGACAACCTCTGGAAGGGCGCCGCGCTCAATGCCATCCAGAACGCCGAATTCATGGTGCGCGAAGGGCTGTTGCGCCCGAAGCACGCCATGGCCGGGGCCTGATCGCCCGCTCCGGCAACGTCACGTTTCAGCAAGTAAGATCCTTCAGGGAAGCTTTGGACGCCTAGCTCAGTGGTTAGAGCATCTCGTTTACACCGAGAGGGTCGGGGGTTCGAGTCCCTCGGCGTCCAGGTTTCGCAATGCGATTTCCCGAGGGTAGGGACGGGCGGCCCGCCCGTCCGGGCATACCTGAAGGTCATTCGTAGATTCGAACCTTCCCCCTTTTCCCCCTTCTGCCCGCCCCACTACGCCGCGCCTATCGACCGTCTCCGCTCCCGCCGGACCTCTCCCGCGAGCGGCCGGAACCCGTGCGCATGGGCATAACGGAGCAATGTGACCTTGGAGCTCAGGCCGAGCTTGTGAACTATATTGAACCGGTGCTTTTCGGCTGTCGCTTTGGACACCTCAAGCTTTTCGGCGATTTCATCGTCCGTGCGGAGGCATCCTACGAGTGACAGCACCGCCTGCTCGCGATCGGTCAGAACTTTATCGAACGAATGAGGATATGAGGCCGATAAGGGACAGGTTCAAAAGAGGCCGATAAGGGACAGGTTCAAAAAGGGAGGGGGTACGCTTGGCGCCCTTGCTTGAATAGTCCGAGTGCGAACACCGCGGATCAAAGTCTCGGCCAGCGAGGGTGAGGCGACCTACCACTGCATGTCCCGGACGGTGAACAGGGATTGGCTCTTCGACGACACTGCGAAGGAGGTCATGCGGAGGCACCTTTGGCAGGTGGCCGACTTCTGCGGGGTGAAGGTGATCACCTACCATATCCTCTCCAACCACTTCCATATCCTGGTCCGGATCCCGAAGATTGTCCCGATTGACGACGCCGAACTCCTGCGCCGGTACCGTGTGCTCCACCCGCATCCCACCAGGTACCAGGCGGTTCGACTGGAGGTGATCGAGGGCTGGCTGAGGGCGGGCGCCCCGGAAGGGGAGGCGTGGAGGCAGCGGATGCTCAAGTTGATGGGGCGGTCGGAAACCGACACGCAGGCCGCAGCGGAG
>CAZGOX010000011.1:0-9209 GCA_964527955.1 uncultured Opitutaceae bacterium
GGCAGCGTGACCAGCAGCGACTGGCTGTAGCCGTCGGCGGGCACGTCCTCGGTCGTCCTCCCGCCGTCGTTGCCCAGGCCGCTGCCGCCGTAGAACTCACTGTTGGTGTTGATCGCCTCGCTCCACCATCCCCGGCGGGGAACGCCGATCCTGTGGACCCGGGCCACACCCCCGAAGTGCCCGACCGCCAGGAACAG
The DNA here is from genome assembly GCA_964527955.1 of uncultured Opitutaceae bacterium. Taxonomy (GTDB): domain Bacteria; phylum Verrucomicrobiota; class Verrucomicrobiia; order Opitutales; family Opitutaceae; genus Palsa-1447. The sequence goes on from CAZGOX010000011.1 coordinate 198, forward strand.
CGTCTGTTCGAAGGCGTCGAGCCTGAGGAAGGCGATCAGGTTCGAGTCCGGCTGGTTGCAATTGACCCAGCGAAAGCCGTGGGGGTTGAAGTCGTTGGCGCTGAGAACGGACTCGCCCGAATAGAGCCGGTTCAGGTCGCGCACGAGCAGCCGGACCCCCTCATGGTCCTGGTACTGGAGAAGGTGCCAGTCCAGGCTCGCATCGTGGCGCCACTCGTGCGCCTGCGCGAACTCGCCGCCCATGAAGAGGAGCTTCTTCCCCGGGTAGGACCACATGTGGGCATAGAGCGCCCTCAGGTTGGCGGCCTTCTCGGGGATGTGCCAGGCCCCCATCTTGAACAGCATCGAAGCCTTCCCGTGCACGACTTCGTCGTGCGAGAACACGCTCACGAAGTTCTCGGCGTACTGGTAGAGCATGCCGAACGTGAGGTCGTTCTGGTGCCACCGGCGGTGGATCGGCTCCTTCGTGAAATACCTCAGCGTGTCGTGCATCCATCCCATGTTCCACTTGAGGTCGAAGCCCAACCCGCCCTCGGCCGCGGGCCGGGTCACCTTCGGGAAAGAGGTGCTCTCCTCGGCGATCATCAGTGCGCCCGGATGGTACCGGTGCACGAGGCTGTTCACCTCCCGCAGGAAGGCGATGGCCTCCAGGTTCTCGCGGCCGCCGTATTTGTTGGCGATCCACTGCCCCGCCGGCCGGGAGTAGTCGTTGTAGAGCATCGACGCAACCGCGTCCACCCTGAGCCCGTCCAGGTGGTAGCGGTCGAGCCAGGCCAGGGCGTTGGAGGTCAGGAAGCAGCGGACCTCGTTGCGGCCGTAGTTGAAAATGAGCGTTCCCCAGTCGAGGTGTGCGCCCTGCCTCGGGTCGGCGTGCTCGTACAGGTGCGTGCCGTCGAATGTGGCCAGGGCGAAGTCGTCCCGCGGAAAGTGCGCGGGGACCCAGTCGAGGATCACGCCGACGCCGCGGCTGTGCAGGTGGTCGACGAACCAGGCAAAGTCCTCGGGCGCGCCGTGGCGGTGGGTGGGGGCAAAGAAGCCCGTGACCTGGTACCCCCACGACCCGTCGAAGGGGTGCTCGGCGATCGGCAGGATTTCCACGTGCGTGAAGCCCATCTCCACCGCGTAGTCCGCGAGCAGCGGGGCGAGCTCGCGGTAGGTCAGCAGCCGGTTGCCCTCCTCCACCTTCCGCCTCCACGAGCCGAGATGGACCTCGTAGATCGACGTCGGCCTGTCCACGTTCCCGGCTGCGGAGCGCCGCCGCCCCATCCATTCCGAGTCCGTCCAGGCAAAGCGCCTCGTCTCCCACACAATCGCGGCATTGCCCGGCGGCCCCTCAAAATAGGTCCCGTAGGGGTCGGTCTTCAGCCGAATCCCGCCCGACTGGTCCCGGACTTCGAACTTGTAGAGTTCCCCCTGGCCAAGCCCGGGCACAAAGAGTTCCCAGACCCCCGACACGCCGAGCGAGCGCATCGGGTGGCGCCTGCCGTCCCACTGGTTGAAGTTGCCGACCACCGAGACCCGCGCTGCCGACGGCGCCCATACCGCAAACGAGACGCCGAGAACCCCGCCCATGTCGCGGAGGTGGGCGCCGAGCTTGTCGTAGATCCGGTGCTCGTTGCCTTCGTTGAACAGGTACAGGTCCGTGTCGCCGAGCGACGGAAGGAAACAGTACGGATCCAGGAACTCACTCGTCTTCCCTTCCGCGTGGGTGGCGCGCAGACGGTAGGCGTAGACGCCAGGGCGCCGCGGGATGAACACTTCGAAGAAACCCTCGGGATCCAGGAGCTTCATCGGCACGGGAGCCGCTCCGTCCTCGATGACCGCGCACGCCGCCGCGCCCGGGAGCAGGGCCCTCACCACGACGCCCTTGCTGCGGCCCCGCACGGCGGGGTGCATGCCCAGGACCGAGTGCGGGGACGGGTGCCGGCCTTGGACAAGGGCCTTGAGGTCGGATTTGGAGACAAGCACGGGTAAGCAAGGACTATGCGGAAAGCCGTATGGTGAAAGGCTAAAGAAAGGGCATGTCAGGTTTCCCTCCTCGAAAGCTTGCCGCGCCGCCCGGCCCGGCCTTTGCTCGGCGGGTGATCCGCCGACTCGCCCTCGCCCTGGCCCTCGCGTGCTGCGCCGCGCCCTCGCGAGCCGCCCAGGCCGCGCCGCCGACCGAGTTCACGGCGGACCACTTCTCGTACGACGACATCACCAAGGAGTCGGTGGCCCAGGGCAACGCCCGGCTGCTCGACGGGAAGGAGGTCTTCACGGCCGACGAAATCCGGTACAACACGGCGACGGACGTCATTTCGGCCGGCGGCCACGCCGCCTACACCCGGGGAAGCGAGCGGCTGATCGCCGATGTGATCGTGTACCACCGGGCCGACGGTACCTTTACGGCCAGGAACGTCCGGGTCGGCAGGGACGGGATCTACATCCAGGGCCTCTCGGCGGAGGGCACCCGGAAGGAGGTGTTCGTGCACGGCGCCTCGATCACCTACGGCGAGCCGGGGCGCTACCAGCCCACCATCCGGGCCGGCACGATCGTCTACTCGCCCGATCACTTTGTCCGGGTCCTCGACTCGTGGGTGGGGATCGGGTCGACGGAAATCTTCCCCATTCCGCATATCAGCGAGACCTTCAACGGTCCGTTCTCGCTGCCGTTCATTTCCTTCAGTCCGGGCTACCGGTCCGGTTTGGGCGGGATAGCCGATTTCAGCTTCGACGCCCCGGTGGCCCCCGGGGTCAAGGCTGGAGCGGAGGCCTCGCTGTACACCGAGCGCGGACTCATGCTCGGGCCGATCTCGGACTACGGATCGGCCGACGGCAGCGGCGACCTGGCGGGCAGCATCCGCTCGGGCTTCATCGAGGACTGGGGGAAGCGGGGCTACGACATCCTGGGCGACCCTATCCCGAAGGCCCGGGCCTTTGTCCAGTGGGACCACCAGCAGCAGGTGACCGACGACCTCACCGTCGACGGCGAATTGAACTGGTGGTCCGACTCCTATGTCTATCGCGATTTCCGCAACCGCTCGTTCATCGAGACCCAGGAGCCGGACAACTACCTCGAGTCCGTGTACACCGGGGCCAATTTCTTCGTCTCGGCCTTCACGCGGTTCCAGCCGGACGCATTCGAACCCGTGCAGCAGCGGCTCCCCGAGCTTCAGTTCGACCTCCTTCCCACGGCCATCGGCGGAGGGGTCTACGAGAGGTTCGATGCAAGCTCCGCAGTGCTTCGTGAGCTACCCCCCAACGGGGGTCCCGAGCTGGGCAGCGACCGGCTGGATGCCTTTTACGGGCTCACCCGCCCGGTTTCCCCGGTCAGCTGGTTCACGTTCACCCCCGTGGCCGGCGTCCGCGTGGACGACTATTTCGACACCCTCGGTGCCGCCGTGCCCGGCGGCGCCACCCGGGTCCTTGGCGAGTTTGGGTTTGACGCCGTGCTGCGAAGCAGCGGGACCTTCGACTACCAGAACAAGACCTGGAGGATCAACGGGCTGCGCCACCTGTTCACGCCGTACCTGAGCTATCGCTACATCCCGGCGAGCGGCGCCGACCCCAGCCGCATCCCGGACGTCGACGCCGAGACCTTTGACACCTACCTTCCCCCGATCGAGCTCGGCGACGCCCGGTCGATCGACGCCCTCGGGCCGAGCAACACGCTCCGGGTGGGCCTGGACAACACCCTGCAGACGCGCGACCCGACGTACGGCTCGCGCGACCTCCTCGAGTGGAGGCTCGCGGACGACATCCTTTTCTATCGGCAGCCCGGCCAGCGCGACTACTCCCAGCTATACGGGGAGGTGGGGATCTACCCGGCCAAGTGGCTGGAGATCGACAGCCAGGAAATCGTCGAGCCCCGGACGGGCGCCGTGCACGAATTCGAGTCGGGCCTGAAGGTGATGAACGGCGATATCTGGACGCTTCGCCTGGCGACGGACTTCGTCCGCAAGGAGGACGACGAGTACTTCGGGGAATGGAACGTGCGCCTGAACGAGGTTTTCCGGGCGATCCTGAGGACCGATTACGACGTGCGCCAGCACCGCTGGGACCGGCGGGAGTTCGGGCTGATCCAGAACCTGAACAATGCATGGAAGCTCGAGTACACGGTGGCCTTCGACCAGGGGCCGAGCCGCGAGGGACACTTCAGCCTGAACATGCAGATCGATGTCATCCGATTCTAGCGCCGGAGGCGGGCCGGGCCGCAGGCATGCGGCCCAGCAGAGGATCCTGCTCGAGCTGCTGGATCGGCTCAGACCCCACCTCCGCCGCGACCAGAATCTTCCCGCCCGGATCGAGGCGCTTCTTTCGGGCGACCGCCGCCGCGGCTCCCGTGACCGGCGCCTGTACCGGGAGCTGATCTACACCGCCCTGCGCCACCTGCCCTGGGTCGAGCCCTTGCTCGACCGCGACCCGGGGCGCGCGACCAGGATGATCGCGTGGCTCGCCGCAGACACCCAGGCGACGTCCGCCTTCCGCGCCGGACAGGCCGGCGACTGGCCCCCCGCCCCTCCCGGCCTCGCAGACCGCGCCGCATCCCTCGGCGAGGATCCCCAGGCCCTGCTGCCCCCGTGGTTCCGGAGCCATTGCCCGGACCTCTTCCTGCCGGTGGAACTGGACGCCCAGCTCCGGAGGGCACCGCTCTGGCTGCGTCTGCAGGCCGGCGACCCGGCGCCCGTGTTCGCCGAGCTCGAGGCGAAGGGATGGGACTTTCGGCGGGCGGACGCGCCCGTCACGGCAATCCGGGTCCTCTCCGAGGCCGACGTCACGAGGACCGACGCCCACCGCTCCGGCCTCCTGGAAATCCAGGACATCGGCTCGCAGCTCGTCCTCACGGTGGCGGCCCCTGCGCCCGGCGGCCGCTGGCTCGACGCCTGCGCGGGGGCCGGTGGCAAGACCCTCCAGCTGGCCCGCCTGCTCGGACCCACCGGGCGCGTGGATGCCTTCGACATCCGCGCCTCCGCGCTGGCGGAGCTCGCAAGCAGGGCGTCCCGGGCGGGAGCGGGCAACATTCGGATCCTGCCCGGACCTCCGGAGGATCGCTATGACGGCGTCCTCGTCGACGCCCCGTGCACGGGCTCCGGGACGTGGCGGCGGGCCCCGCACCTCAGGTGGTGCACCACCGAGGCCGGCGTCCGGCGTTCGGCTGAGCGACAGCTCGATCTGCTCGGCCGGTTCTCCTCCCTTGTGTCCCCGGGCGGCAGGCTCGTCTACGCCACCTGCTCCCTCAGCAGCCTCGAGAATGAGGACGTCGTCGAGGCGTTCCTCTCCTCCCACCCCGAATTTGCCCCGAAGCCGCCCCCCGACCTCCTCGGTTTCACTCCCCGCGGCCCGGGCTACCTCCTCCTCCCCTCGGTCCACGACTCCGACGGATTCTTTGTCTCCCTCCTTACGCGCACGTAATACCTTTGCCGCGGCGCCCAAATCTTGCTTCACCACGCTCATGCCCGCAACCGCCGACCCACGCATCTCCCTCCCGGTATTTGAAGGGCCGTTGGACCTCCTGCTCTTCCTGATCCGAAAGAGCGAAATCGACATCTACGACATCCCGATCGAGACCGTCACCCGGCAGTACCTGGAGACGCTGCGGGCGATGGAGGAGCTCGACCTGGACGTGGCCGCGGAGTTCTTCGTCATGGCCGCGAGCCTGATGGAGATCAAGAGCCGGATGCTCCTCCCAAAGAACCAGCAGGCGGTCGATCTTGAGGCCGGCGAGGACGAGGGCATGGATCCCCGCTGGGGCCTTGTCCACCAGTTGATCGAGTACCGAAAATTCAAGGAGGCCGCGGCCCAGCTGGGCGAACTCGCCCACCAGCGCCAGGACCTGATCGAGCGCATCGTGCCCTCGCTCACCCCAGACGCCATCGACCGGCCCCTGCAGGGGGTGACGCACTTTGAGCTCTGGGGCTCCTTCAACCTCGTCCTTCGCCGCCTCGCCGAGAAGTTGGTCGTGGGGGAGATCCACGACGAGACCGTGACCGTGGCCGACCAAATGACCTGGCTCCTCGCGCGGGCCCGCGTCGAGAGGGAGTTTGTGTTTTCCACGGTGTTCTCCGGAGCCGTTTCGCTTCGCCGGCTCGTGGCGACCTTCCTCGCCCTTCTCGAGCTGACCCGCCTGCACAAGCTCCAGATCCGCCAGGACGCCTCGTTTTCCGACATCCTCTGCCGGGCGACCGACGAAAACCCGCTTGAAGTTCCCGCCGTGCAGGGCACGGTGCCCGCGTGAGCAAGAAGAAGAAAAAACCGGCCCCGCCGGCCGCGCTCCTCGGCCTCGGCTTCGACCACGACGACGGCCACAAGCGGATCACGACCGGCGAGCAGTTTGCCATCGTCGGCGGCTCGGAAAAGACCCACGAGCGCATGACGGAGACAGTCATCAAGACTTTCGAGGAGCTGAAGCAGCGCGGCAAGACCCTCCGCCAGGTCGAGCCCGACGAGCTCGCGGACATCCTCCACAAGTCCACCCCGGAATAAGAGCTTTCCCAGGTAGGGACGGGCGGCCCGCCCGTCCGGGAATACCAACGGGCCCGTGTCATCACCCCCGGCGCGTGTTGCCTTTTTCCCCAATGTCCTTCTCTTTCCAATAACTACCATGTCCGAAAAAATCGCGCATCTCACGACCGACACTTTCAAAGCCACCGTCGCCTCCTCGGCCCACCCCCTGCTGGTCGATTTCTGGGCGTCCTGGTGCGGCCCCTGCAAGGCGATCGCGCCCATCCTCGAGGAGCTGGCCGTCGAGCTCGACGGCAAGTTGACCATCGCCAAGGTCAACAGCGATGAGCAGGGCCCCCTGGCCGCCGAATTCGGGATCCGTTCCATACCGACCATGCTGCTTTTCAAGGACGGGAAACTCGCCGACACGTTTGTCGGGTTCATGCCCAAGTCGACGCTCAAGGCCCGCCTGGCCCCGCATTTGGCAGCTTGAGCCAGTCCGCAATTTCAAGGTAGGGACGGGCGGCCCGCCCGTCCGGGCAAATGTGCGGATTTCTTCGCAGCCCTGCGGCCCGTCTTGAAAAAACCCCGCCCGTCCGGGCAAGCCACCGGCTATAGCACCGCCCCCGCGGCAAACAGCACCGCATAGATCGCCAGGAACCCGGCCGTCCTTCCCAGCAGGGCAACCAGCTGCTCCGCGGTTCGGCTGTCCCTCAGCCTTTTCGCCTGAGACCACGCAACCGGGGCCAGCGCGGCCGGCAACAGGGTCCATCCGTTTCCGCCCCTGACGTAGAAGAGATACGGCACCCCCATGGCCACCGCGAGCGACGCCGCGTGCTGCACCCTGGCGAACCGTCTCCCAAACCGAACCACAAGAGTTCGCTTCCCCGCGGCGGCGTCCGTCTCCATGTCCCGGTAGTTATTCACGAGCAGGATGTTGACCGCGAGGAGCCCGACCGGGACCGCCGCGAGCACGGCGTCCCCGGTCATTCTGCCGGCCTGGACAAAGTAGGTGGCGCAGACCGCCACGAGTCCGAAAAACACGAACACAAAAACATCGCCGAGGCCGTGGTAGCCCAGCGGATAGGGGCCTCCCGTGTAGGCCCACCCGCACAGGATGCTCACCAATCCCACCGCGATCAGCCACGGCCCTCCCCTTCCGACCAAGCCGAGTCCCACCGCGAACGCCGCCGCCATGACGAGCAGGGCCGCCCCGCGCATCGCAGCCGGGGAAACAAGTCCCGCCGCCACCGCCCGCCTCGGCCCGACCCGCGCGGCGGTGTCCGCGCCCTTCACAAAGTCGTGGTAGTCGTTCGAAAAGTTGGTGCCGATCTGGATCAGAAGAGCAAAGGTCAGGCAGAGGCAGGCAGCCGTCGCGTCGAATCGCCCGTCCCTCCAGGCGAGTGCCGTGCCGACAAGCACGGGCGCCACCGCCGCGGGCAGCGTCCGCGGCCTCATCGCCCCGGCCCACGCCCGCCACGGGGGAATCCCGGCACCTTGGATGCTGCCGTCTCCTCTCATCGGAAGCCGCTGTCGATCGTGAACCCCGTGAACTGCGCCGTCCGCTGGCTCTTGTGCCGGTCCACCTTTCGAATGTATCCCTCCATCTTCTCCACGACCGCGGCCACGTAGGCCTCGACCACCTCGGGGCTCCCCTCCGCCTCGAGGTGGACCCGGCCGTCAGGCAGGTTCGCCACGAACCCCGCCACGTCGAACTCCCTCGCGACCTGCATCGCGGCGTAGCGAAACCCGACGCCCTGGACGCGGCCCGTGAAGAAAACCCTCTCGTGGTGCACGTGGGGAGGCATGCCGCAAGATTCACGCACCGGCCTCAAACCCTCAACCCAAGATTTCTGTTTGCATTTACCGGCGCCTGGTCCTCACATTTCCCCGACACCAATGAGTGATTTCAATGCCGATGGCCCCTGGGATTACGATTGGAACGACCGGGGCGAGCTGGCCTGGAACGAGTTTGACTGGGAAAGGTACCTTCGCGACCAGGATGACGCCATCCGGCGCTACGTAGGCTTTTACGAGTCCTGCCCGGGCGAGCCCAACCGGATCGACCTGGTGGCCGGGAAGATGGGATGGGAGCCGACAGATCCCGGCGAGGAGTCCGCCGCCATTCCAGAGGAGGCGCCCGTCGAGTTCGCCGATGACGGCGACATCTACACGCTCCACAAGAACCCGGTCTTCATCGCCACCAAGGCCATCTACCTCACCTTGAAGCGCCGGTGGGAACAGGCGGTCGCGGCCGACAACGCCCTCCCGCCATCGGTCGCGCTCTCCTTCCTCTCCTCCCTCCACCGCGGCGAGGAGCAGGCCGTCCAGGCGGTCCACGCCCTCGACTTCGGCGACTACGCGATGGCGGTCAGCCTCTTCAAGCGCGCGCTGAGCGCGCTCAACGAGTCCTTTGCACAGCTCAACGCGGATTCGGGACCGTCAGATAGTTCCCTTCTCCACTACCGCGAGCTTGCGACGCCCGCGCTCTTCGACCTGCGCGAGATCTGGCTCCGCGTCACCGCGGAGTGCCGCGAGGAACTCGAGCGCCCGATGGACGACGAGGGCTGAGGCCCTCCGAGGTAGGGACGG
>CAZGOX010000011.1:9309-24133 GCA_964527955.1 uncultured Opitutaceae bacterium
GAGGTAGGGACGGGCGGCCCGCCCGTCCGGGCAAACTATCGGCCCGGCTTCGCGTTGCCACGCCCTGAGCGAAGCCGCAGGCGAGTCTAAGGGCCGACGAGCCGCCATGACGAGCAGCCTTCAGGCGAAGCTTGAGCGCCCTCGCTCTCGCGGCCATGACTTGTGGCACATGACGAACGGGGCGTTGGTGTGCAAGAATACCTCATGACCTTCTCCCCCAGGCGCATCTTCAGCTTCTGTCCGGCTTCCCTTGCGTTTGCCGCCACCGTGGCGCTCGGGTACTTTTCTGCGTTCTGGGAGGGGGCGATCGATCCGACCAGCCCCCGCGGGGCTTCGTGCCTGATCCTGGGCGCGGCGTACTCCCTTCTGGGGACGATTGATTACATCCATGTCCGGGACACCCTGAGCGGGTGGGCGAAAGCGCTCTATTTCTGCGTGCAGGGAGGCCTTCTGGTCGGAATTCTCCTGACCAGCCACCTCGCGGCCCAGATGTTCTTTTGCGTGCTTCCCATGGTGGCCGTGGCGGTGACCCTGTTCGGCACGGCCATGTCGGCCATCCTGGTCGCGGGCCTCTTTGGAATGTCCATCGCCGTCAACGGACACTTTCATGGGACGGGCAGTCTGGTGTCTTTCGCAGCCTCGACGCTGCCCGCGTACGGGTTCGTGATGATGTTCACGCGGATTGCGCTGAAGGAGAAGGCGGCGCGGGCCCGCGCCGAATCGCTTTCTGCCGAGGTCGAGCGACTTGCGGTGATCCAGGAGCGAAACCGGCTCGCCCGCGAGATCCATGACAGCCTGGGGCACTACCTGACGACCATTCATGTGCAGCTCGAGGCGGCACGGGCGATCCACCCAGAAGATCCCGCTCGCGCGCTCGAGGCGGTTGGAAAGGCGCAGGACCTTTCGCGCGAAGCCCTGGTCGAGGTCCGCCGGTCGGTGGGAGCGCTTCGCGCCGACTGCGCGCCGGTCCCCTTGGCAACGCGCCTGCGCGAGCTGGCTGGGGCCACCGATGGCTGGGGCGCGGCCGTTTCCTTGGAGATCCTCGGCCTTCCCCGGGTTCTTGCGCCCGATGCGGACCACGCCCTCTTCCGGGTGGCGCAGGAGGGGCTCACCAATGTGCGCCGGCATGCGCACGCGAAGTCCGCCTGCGTTCTGCTCGACTACCGGGATACCGCCCATGTGCATCTCCGTGTCACCGACGACGGACGCGGTGCGGTTGCAGGATCCACGGGCAGCGGGCTGGCGGGGCTCCGCGAAAGGGTTGTCGCGCTGGGCGGCCGCGTGGCCGCCGAAAACCAGCCGGGCGGAGGCTTTCGCCTGGACATGGAGATTCCAGCGTGAAGAAGCTCCGCCTGCTCCTGGTCGACGACCAGGCGATGTTCCGCGAGGGACTGCGCCTGACGCTCGGCCAGCAGCCGGATTTTGAAGTCGTCGGGGAGGCCGGCGACGGACTCGCGGCGATCGAGTCGGTGCGGCGCGCCGCCCCTGATGTCGTGCTGATGGACCTGCGGATGCCGAGTCTCGGGGGAGCCGAGGCGACCCGCCGGATCAAGGCGGAGACGCCGTCCGTCAAGGTGATCGTTCTTACGACATTCGAGGAGGACGAAGAGGTTTTCTCGGCTCTCCGTGCGGGCGCGTCCGGCTATCTTCTCAAGGCTTCGCCGTCCGGGAAGCTCTGCGAGGCAATCCGGCTCGCCGCACGCGGCGAGACCTGGCTGCAGCCCTCGGTTGCGGCGAAGCTGGTTGCGGAATTCGCCCGGCTGGCGCCGCGGCCGCCGGCGTCCCGGGCCGGGGGAGTCTTTGAGGCGTTGTCCCCCCGCGAACAGGAGGTGCTGCTGTGCCTTGCCGACGGCATGAGCAACAAGGAGATCGGCCGCAAGCTGGCGATCTCGGAGGGAACCGTCAAAAACCACATGAGCCAGGTGCTGGGAAAATTGAACGTCTTGGACCGCACCCAGGCGGCCCTCCGCGCCAGGGAACTGGGTCTCCTGTAGCAGTGGGTGAGGCCGAAGGTCACGGTTGCGACCATGACGACCGGCACATCCAAACGACGGACGCGATCTGGTATCGTGCGCCCATGGACACCTACTCCTTCACCACCGACGCCATCGTCAAGCGCCTCCGCTGGGTCATGCTTTGCGTGATCCTCCTTAACTTCTTCACCGCGTATCTCGGCCAGCCCGGCTCCTACTGGCAGCGTCCCGAAACCGCCGATGAGGGCAATCGGCTCTTTCTCTTTTTCATGCTCCGGGGGCCGCTGGTCTTTCTGTGCTTCCAACTCGTCTACCTTGCGGTGGCGTTTTTGATCGCTTCCATGCCCTGCAGACGAGGAGCCCTGATCGGGATCTTCTCGTACATTCTCGGCCATTACTACGGGGCCAGCTCCTGGATGAGCAACCACTGGCACCTGGGCGCATCGAGCTTCATCCTCTATGGCATCTTTCTCGCGGTGGTCATTGTCCAGCTTGCGTTCCTCCCTGCCGATTGCCCGGCGGCTGCAAAGGCGCCGTGAGGTGGGGCGAGTCGTCCCCGCCGGCCCGCATTCCCCCCGATTTCTGAAACTTTTTAGGCTTCCAGAGGTACTACTATCGGGCGCAGTCCGTTCGATTTCATTTCGTTCCGGACCTCTCCACCCTAGATTCCAGCCTTCCTCCCCATGAAAATTCCCCAAAAATTCGGGGTGATCGCGTTTGCCCTGTCGGCCGCCGCCCCGTTTGCGACCGCCCAACCCAACGACTACGAGCTGGAAAAGGCCCAAATCAATTACCAGACCTCGGCCGCCAACCCCACAGTCGACCCAAACGCCGGTGGACAGTTCTTTTTCCTTTCCCCGCTCGCAACGACGATCACGCCGCCGGGGCTTTCCGCCATAACGCCCGGCTATGTTGCCGGCGATCTGGCCTACGAGACCAGCTTGGAATTCCCTACCCTGGCCGCCATGAACGCTGCGTTCCCGGATGGAAACTACGTGGTCAAGGGGTCGTCGATCGGGTCGGTCACTCTCCCTCTTACCGGATCCCTTTATCCTACAACGCCTGCAATTACCGGCGGCGCCGGAACATGGCTGCCCGGCGGTGTCCTTGCCCTCGATCCGACTGTCAGCAACACCCTGAACCTGAGCCTCTTCACAGGCTACAGCACGGCGGGCAACGCGGGGGCGATGTATCTCCGGCTGCTGGATTTGAACGGCAACCAGGCGTCCGCGCTGTCAGAGCTTGTCGCAACAGAAGCCATCTTCACCGGCACCAGGATCGTGGCCTCACCCTTGACGACCTTTACCATCGGCACCGGCGAGATGACAGCCGGCCATATGTATGTGCTTCTTCTGAATTACCTGACGCTGACCGATGTCGATAAGACTACTTTGGCGCCCTACAATATTTTTGATCTCTATGATATGACGACGGAGGTGTACATCACCGCCCAGACCGAAACGTTGGCCACAGTCGCTGCGCCTTCGATCACCACCCAGCCAACCAGCCAGACCGCCTTCATAGGGACGACTTTTACCTTCAACGTCCCGGGCAGCTTCCCCTCCGCCAGCGCGTTGGGATGGGGGACCTATTGGACGTTCATCGACAGCCATGGGAACGTCGGAGTGCCTTCGAAGGACACCCAGAACGTAACCACCACCAACGCCCAGCTCGTCATCAACAATGTCGCTGCCAGCGACGCGGGGACCTACTATGTCACGGCCATCTGTCCTGGCGGATTCCTCGAGAGCAAGTCGGCCACCCTGACCGTTGTCGCTCCTTCCATCCCGGTCGTCTCCACCCCGCCCACCAGCCAGACGATCAACAACGGCTCGACCCTTGTCCTTACGGCCGTGGCCCCGGGGGCGACCTCCTTCCAATGGACATTCAACGGCAACCCGGTCACCGACAGCACGACCGGCACCACCGACGTTATCACCGGCTCGGGCGGTCCGCAACTGGTCATCACCAATACTACCGGACTCAGCGCAGGCCCCTACTCCGTGGTCGCCACGAACTCAGCCGGGTCGAGCCAGCCCAGCCCGGCCGCCACGATCACCGTAGTCAACAGCTCCACGCCCGGCACGATCACCAGCATCTCCTCGCGCGCCTTCGTCGGCACGGGCGACAATATCCTGATCGGCGGCTTCTACATCGTGGGAAGCACGTCCCGTTCCGTGCTGATCCAGGCCCTCGGCCCGGCAATTTCCTTCGCGCCCTACAACGTCTCCGGCACCCTGCAGAACCCGACGCTCTCCATCCACCAGTACCAGTCAGGAAAGGACGTCATCCTCTACACGAACACGGGCTGGGGTTCGAGCCAGGTCCTTCTAAACGCGGCCGCCGCGGTCTACGCCTTCCCGACTCTGCAGCCCAACACGCCTGACTCGGAACTCCTGCTCACCCTCCCCCCCGGCGGCTACACGGCGGAGGTCGCCGGCTCCGACGGCGGCACCGGCGTCGCCCTCTGCGGAATCTACGAGCTCCCCTGAGGATCCCGGAAACGTTGGACTTTTGAGGCTTTGCCCGCAAATGCCTTAAGGTAGGGCGAAGTCGCTGCGACGAGCCGCGTTGGGCTACTTGCCAAATTCCGACACATGCGGCATTCTGCGCTGATGAATGCTAACACGCGCAACTTCCTCCGCAAGTTCGACGCCCCCAAGACTCCCGTCGGGACACCAAAGTCCCTCCTCGATGCGGCCAAGGGCAAGATCGACTTTCACCGCGACCTCTCGAAACCGACCGCTCGGAATCGTAGCTGGAAGCCCTCAGTCTGATTCAGCCCGGCGTTTCGAGGTAGGGACGGGCGGCCCGCCCGTCCGGGAACTGCGAATGAGGCCGATGTTTGTCCGGACGCCCGGGCCGGGCGTCCCTACCCGGTGGCAGTCAAACGCACCCAGTAACGAAGCTGGCGGAGAGAGAGGGATTCGAACCCTCGGTAGGGGTTTAAATCCCTACAACGGTTTAGCAAACCGTCCCTTTCGACCACTCAGGCACCTCTCCGGGACAGGGGGTTGAAGGAAAGCCCTATGCCGGACCTGCGCAAGGACAAAGGTGGGCGGCTGGGAAGGCAGACCCCGCAAGGGATCGACAGCGTCAGCCGTTTTCGATTTCAACCACCAAGGGCTAACCATGGAAAACATTCTTGTCTACGGCGACTCGCTGACCTGGGGGATCATCCCAGACACCCGTCGGCGGCTGCCGTTCGAACAGCGTTGGCCGGGTATCCTGGAGGCGCAGTTGTCCGCCGCCGGGTTGCGCTGCCGCGGCATGGCGGACGCCTACAGAAAAGTCGCGTCGGACGAGGGATGCTCGTTCTTTGATGCGGGTTCCGTGACGGGTTCGAGTGTCGTGGACGGCGTTCACCTCGATGCGGACCAGCATGAAAGGCTTGGGAAGGCCCTTGTTCCCGAGGTTGCGAGGCTCCTTCCAACGTGATCCCATTTGGAAACCCATGAAAGTCCGAAAAGCCCTGATCACCGCAGCCAATCCCCGGCAGCGCGCATTGCCGCTGCAAGTGCTGATCGACCAGCGGGGCGAGTCCAAATCGGCCCTCCAGGTCGTCCTCGACGAGGCTGCCGGGGCAGGCGTGGAGGAGTTCTGCGTGGTGGTCTGCCCAGGGGACGAGGCCGCCTACGCGGCAGCGAGCGGGCCGCTTCGCGATCGCGTCAGGTTCATCGAGCAGAATGAGCCCCGCGGCTACGGGCACGCGGTCCTGTGCGGGCGCAGTTTCGTGGGCGACGAGCCGTTCCTCCACCTTGTCGGGGATCATCTTCACGTGGCGCAGGGCACCGTAAGTTGCGCCCAGCAGCTCATCGGTGTGGCCGAAGCCGAGGGCACCCCGGTCTCCGCGGTGCAGCCGACCCATGAGAGCTTCCTCCCCGCGTATGGCACCGTCGGCGGACGCCTCGTGCCCGGAGAACGCCCGCTGTACCAAATTGAAGCGGTGATCGAGAAGCCGACCCCCACCGTCGCCGAACAGCAGCTGCTCGTGCCGGGGCTCCGCGCCGGCTACTACCTTTGTTTCTTCGGCATGCACGTGCTGCCCCCGGAGATATTTGAGCTGCTGGAGGAACAGGCGAAGGCCGCAGGTGGGTCCCTGGGCCTCTCGCCCGCCCTTCACGCCCTTGCCGCCCGCCGTCGCTACCTCGCGTTCAACCTGGCGGGCCGGCGCTACGACATCGGCGCCGCCTACGGCCTCTTGTTCGCCCAGCTGGCGCTCACCCTTGCGGGCCGGGATCGCGACCGGATCCTGACCCAGCTCGTCGAATTGCTCTCGAACCGCTAGGGGACCCTGCGAATCACGCCGCTCCATGAGCCTGAGGGTCACCGACATCATCGAGTCCGACGCGCCGGAGACGCGGGATCTCTCCGTCGAGCGGTGGTGTGCCGGCAGGACTTCCGCGGAGCTGATGGCCGCGTGCGCCGAGCTGGAGGACTACCGCCACAGACAGCCGAACCTGTACCGGCGGGTCCGCGCCCTCTTCTTTCTTTCGGCCATCCACCGTTATCATTTGCCCGCCACGCCGGAATTTCCCCGCACCGGGAGGGTGCCTTACGAGGGCTTCGGCCGCATGCTTGAGCGGCGCTTCGAGGAGGCCATCAGCGGCTTCCTGCGGGCGCAGTCCGACCAGGGGCCCAACGAGACGCTGTCGAGCGCGCTGGCCGCAGCCTATCGCGAACTGGGATTCCAGACGCTGGCCGACCAGGTGCGCCACACGGTGCGGGCGACCCGGGGCAACGCCTGGATGTTCCGCCTCGGCCACCCGCTCGACCAGCCCCTGCGCGTCCGGCCTGAATTGTTGCGGGTGGGCAGCGGCGGCCCGTATCCCATCCTGCGCGAGCGGACCCCTGTCAGGATGGACCTGACCCATTGCGGCTGGAGCGACATCTTCTTTCTCGGCATGGATTTTCCCGAGGGAGCCCGGGTCCTCAATGTATCCATCGACCTGGGGGTGCGCGGGCGCGATCCCGGGCCGCGGCCCCCGGTGGAGGCCTATTTCCGTGTCATCGATGAGCCGGTCATCCGGCTTGCCAGCGTCGACCTGGAGGCAACGGCGGAGGTCCGGGAGTTGGACGAGTTGTTCGACTTCGGCCGCGACTACCTCGGGCTGCTGAAGGCCTCGATCATCGCCGCGGGTCTCGTGCCCCCCGGGATTGAGCGTTCGGGGGCCAGGCTTGCCGACATGCTGGCCGCCATCTTTGGAACGGGCCGCGGCTTTGAGCTGGTGAGCAGCGTCAACAGGATACCGAAGGGCTCGCGGCTGGCCGTCTCCACCAATCTCCTTGGAGCATTGATCGGCGTCTGCATGCGGGCCACGGGCCAGATCCGCGCCTTGCACGGACCCATGGAGGAGCCCGAGCGCAGGATCGTGGCGGCAAGGGCCATCCTCGGGGAGTGGCTCGGGGGCTCGGGCGGAGGCTGGCAGGACTCCGGCGGCCTCTGGCCGGGCATCAAGCTCATCGAGGGGGTCGCCTCGCGGCCCGGCGATGTCGAGCATGGCATCAGCCGGGGGTGCCTCCTCCCCCATCACACCCTGCTGGGCCCGGACAGGGTCCCGGCCGCGGCGCGCGGCCGGCTCCAGGAGTCGCTGGTGCTGGTGCACGGGGGAATGGCCCAGAATGTCGGGCCCATCCTCGAGATGGTGACGGAAAAATACCTCCTCCGGGGCGAGGTCGAATGGAGGGCCCGCCGCCAGGCGGTCGCCACCCTGGATGGGATTCTCGACGAGCTCGCCGCAGGCGACGTGCGGACGCTCGGAAGTTCCCTCACCGCAAATTTCTTCGGACCCCTTCAGACCATCATCCCCTGGGTGAGCAACCTGTACACCGAGCGGCTGATCGAGCGCACGCGCAGCGCCTTCGGCGACGACTTCTGGGGCTTCTGGATGCTCGGCGGGATGTCGGGCGGGGGCATGGGATTCATATTCGCCCCGGGCCGCCAGCGCGAGGGGCAGGAGCGCCTCTTGGAGATCATGTCCACCGCCAAGCGGGAGCTGGAGACCGCGCTGCCCTTTGCGATGGACCCGGTTGTGTATGACTTCGCCATCAATGAACAGGGCTCAGTCGGCGCGATGCTCGAGGGGCCCCACGCCCTGCTTCCTGCCGGCTTTTACCAGCAGGCGGTGCCGCGCTGCCTCAGAAAGGATGCGCGCAACCTGACACCGCGCGAGCGCGGCGACCTGCAGCAGTTCATGCAGGTCTCGAGGCGCGACCCCGAGTACGGCGCCGTCCTGCCGACCCTCCTCGACCGGATGCTTCCCTCCGCGACCGCCGAGCAGGACGCAGGCCGGCTCGATGCGCTGCTCGACGAGAACGGCTTTGACCGGATCCAGCACGAGCAGATCCGCGCCGACCTGCGCAACGGGCGCATCGGGCTCGCAATGAACCGCCTTCCCCAGACCACAAGGATCGACGACGTGCCCAGGGAGAACCTTTTCGACCCGGGTTCGGCCCCGGCCGAGCTCCGGAAGGTCGGCGAGGCGGCCCTTCAGGCTGGCGAGGTGGCCGTCGTGACCTATGCGGCCGGGGTCGGAAGCCGCTGGACCCAGGGCGCGGGGGTCGTGAAGGGGCTGCATCCCTTCGCCAAGTTCGGGGGAAGGCACAGGAACTTCATCGAGGTGCACCTGGCAAAGACCAGGGCTGCGGAGCGCGCCGCGGGCGTGTCGATCCCCCACATCTTCACGACCAGCCACCTGACCCACGCGCCCATCGAGCGTTTTCTCCGGGGCGCCATCGGTCCCGCGCTCGGCAGCAGCGTCTGGCTCTCCCCGGGGCGGTCGATCGGGCTGCGGCTTGTTCCGACGGTCCGCGACCTGCACTTCGCTTGGCAGGAGACGGCCCAGCAGAAGCTCGACGAGCAGAAGGAGAAGATGCGGGAGAGCGTGCGCGGGGCGTTGGCGGCGTGGGCGGAGCAGGCTGGCGAGGCCGCCGACTACACGGACAATGTCCCGGGCCAGTGCCTCCATCCCGTCGGCCACTGGTTTGAGATTCCCAACCTTCTGAAGAACGGCGTGCTTGCCGACCTGCTTGCCGCGCGGCCGCAGTTGCGCACGCTCCTGGTCCACAATGTCGACACCCTGGGCGCCACGCTGGATCCGGTCCTGATCGGCTGGTTTCGCGCCTCCGCCGCGACGTTCGGATGGGAGGTCATCCCCAAGCGTGTCGAGGACCACGGCGGGGGCCTGGCACGGATCGACGGGCGCATACGGCTGGTCGAGGGGCTCGCCCTCCCCCGCGAGGAGGACGAGTTTGAGCTGACCTACTACAACACGAACACCTGCTGGGTGGACATTGACCGCATGCTGGCCCTGTTTGGATTGAATCGGGGCGACCTGGGGGATGCCGCAAAGACGGCGGCGGCCGTCCGCTCGCTCGCTTCCCGCATGCCGACCTACGTCACGCTCAAGGAGGTCAAGAAGCGCTGGGGCCACGGCCAGGAGGATGTCTACCCCGTCGCCCAGTTCGAAAAGCTTTGGGGCGACATGACCATGCTCGCCGGGTGCGCCAACGCCTTCGCCGTGGTTCCGCGTTCCCGGGGACAACAGCTCAAGGACCAGGCCCAGCTCGACGCGTGGCAGCGCGACGGCTCGGCCGCCCATGTTGAGTCGCTCGGCGACTGGACGGAAACCTTCTCCCCATGATCCCCACCTCAATCAAAGTACTCCTTGCGGGCGCCTGCCTTTGCGCATGCGCCCTGGGGCAGGCGCCCGCTGGCGCCGGTCTCGGCCTATTTTCCGGCCAATGCGACATCGGCACGGTGAGCCGCGCGGGAACGGGCGGCTACGACCCGGCCTCCGCCACCTATGCGATCGGGTCCAGCGGCGCCAACATGTGGTTCACGGCCGACGCCATGCACTTTGTGTGGGTGAAGGTCGACGGCGGAGACGGTTCGATCGCGGCCGACATCAGCTTCGTGGGTGCCAGCAAGCAGCCGCATCGCAAGGCCTGCCTGGTGATCCGGCAGAACCTGGAGCCGGGCTCACCCTATGTGGACGTGGCCGTGCACGGGGATGGACTCACGTCGCTCCAATTCCGGGAGGTCCAGGACGGGCCGACCAAGGAAATCCAATCCGACCTGGCGTCGCCGATGCGGGTGCGCCTGGATAAGATCGGGGACACGGTCTACCTGTCGGATTCGCGGGCGGGCGAGGATCCCCAGCCCTCGGGGTGCTCATTCGGCCTGCATCTCACGGGCCCGTATTACCTTGGGCTGGCCGTGTCGGCCCACGACAACGCGGCCTTTGAGACCGCGGTCTTCTCCCACGTGGTGATTGCACAGCCATCCCCGGCCGCGGCCGTGCCGCGCCCCGGCGTCAAAATCATCACGCTGCCCACCGGCGATCGCCGGGTGGCACCGGTTGCAGGCCCCTGATCGGGGCCCTCGGGATTCAACCGCTCGTGGCGCTGTGTCCGGTCCTTTCGGAGACCAGCACAACGACAAGCGCGACACTAAGCACGACGAAGCACAGGATGGCCTCGCCGATGAGCTTGATGTCCTTCATGCATGTCCTTTCCCCGGTCCTGCGCTGCCGCGGAACCGGTGTGATTCGCCTTGCATACCCTATATCGACTCACCCGGCGTTGTGCTTTAGCGGGGTGTTGAAAAACTACGTCGACACCGGCGCGCGCTGTCCCCATCCAATGGGTTCCGCGCCATGATCAAGGGACTTCGAACAGCGATCTACCCCGCGCCCGACCTCGCCAAGGCCAAGGCTTGGTACGAGGTGGTGTTCCAGCGCAAACCGTATTTCGACGAGCCCTTCTACGTCGGGTTTGATGTCGGCGGGTTTGAGCTCGGCCTGGTGCCCGATGCCGTTCCCGGAGGTTCCGGGCCCAAGGCTCTCTGGGGCGTCGACGACATCCTGAAGGAAGTTCAGCGGCTGCGGGACGCCGGCGTGAACGCGGCCTCGGAGGTCCAGGACGTCGGCGGCGGCATCAAGGTGGTGGATATCGCCGACCCCTTTGGAAATCTTGTCGGGCTGATCGAAAATCCGAACTTCAAGCCGGACAAGGTCCAGTAGGGCGCAAGACGGTCACTTTTTCCGCTCTTCGCCGCCACCGCCGCGGTCGCCGCCTCCGCCTCCGCGATCTCCCCCGCCCCGTTCGGGCGGTGACTCGTGGGGAATCGACGGCGGTCCGCCGGAGCCGCCCGAATGGGATGGTTCGCCTCCGCGTTCGCCGCCCCCCGAAGGACCTCCTGAATGGGGTGCAGATCCGCCGCGGTCCCCGCCTCCGGACGGGCCGCCACCGCGGGGCGGAGCCTTGTCGCGGTCGCCGCCCTCGGGGCGGCGGTCCCGATCCTGCGGCGGGCGGCTGTGGCCGGCTCCGCCAAAGTCGTTGTAGGAATAATCGGCGACGACAGCCCCGGAGTCGTACGCGTCATTGTAGCCGGGAACGTAGGCGCCGCTCACCAGGTATCCGTTGGTCGCACATCCCGTTCCCCAGAGGCCAAACCCTGCAAGGACGATCGCCGCTCCGAGGGCGCTGGCTGGATGTTTCATGGCCCCTCCTTTGCCGCTGCCGCATCCCCGAGTTCGACCAGGCCCAGAGGGGCGCCCGTTGGGTCGGCGATGATCGCCCGCCAGTACTCCGAGGGAGTGTCGGTCGGCGGCACCAGGACCCGGCCGCCCAGGGCCACGGCCTTGGCGGCTGCGTCCTTGACGTTCGCGACGCGCACAAAGAGAAGCCAGGCGGGGTGGGCCTTCGGTCGGGCCGGGAGGGGATTTACGCCGGCCCGGGAGAACCCGCCGCTGACAAGGGCAAACTTGTTCGTCCCGCCGCCGCGGGTGTCGGGCACCACGTCGTATCCGGCTACCGTGTGATAGAATGCGCCGGCCGCCGATGGGTTGCGCGCGAAGAGCTCAGCCCAAGTCCAATCTCCCACGCCGGGCAGGAATTCCCCGGGGTCGCCCGAGTTCGAGTGGATCAAGCCGAGGGTTGCGCCATCGGGATCGGAGATGATTGCCTGGGTGCCGCGGGCCGGGCGGTCTTTGGGGCCCGAGAGCGTCTTTCCTCCACCCGCGGTCGCTGCGGCCAGGGCTTGGGCCACGTCCTGGACCGAGATGAAGCCGATCCACCTGCCGTGGATCTCGTCGCCCGCCCTGGCCGTCCGCCTGACGATACCGGCAACCGGCCGTTCTCCGACGGCAAGGACCGTGTAGTGGCGGGTGCCAAGGAGGGACGGACGGTCGACCGTGGTCGCGGTCCAACCGAAAAGCCCGGTGTAGAAGGTTGCTGCCGTGGCGGGATCGGAGGTGAACAGATCACCCCAGATGAACTTGCCCGGGTGGGACTCGTTCGTGGCGGGAGCAGAGATCGGCGGAAGGTCGGCGCCGGAGGCCGTCAGGGCGGCAAGACCAAGCAGGATGGCGGCCAGTTTCTTCACAGAGGGGTTGGACAGCAATGGTCGGACAAAGTGCCGTGCAACGCAACTCGGCATGGATGCCCGGCCCCGGCCCATGTGAATCCTACACAGGTCCTCTCCGGTCGCTTTTCGTTCGCAAAGCCTCACACAGTCGACCTTCGATGACCTGTGTAGGATTCAAACGGAGCCGGGGCCAACTGCCTCCCTCCCTTGCAAACCGAAATCCGCTTCCTATGACTTGGGGTAAACCTCGATGAACAGGACGCACACGATCGTTTTCCTGCTGGCTGGGGCGCTCTCCGTCCTCCCCTGCGGCGCCGCCGCGGGCGCCCCGAGGGAAGGCGGTCGCCGGGGCGAATCCGCTCCGGATCTTGCTTCGCCGCCGGCCGTGCTGCCGGCGCTGCGGAGCGCGGCCCTGGATCACAAGTTCCGGCTGGAGGGGGTCGACCCGTTCATGACCGGAAGGAAGCTCAATGCGGGCGACTCGGTCACCGCCCTCATCACCACCTCCAAGGGGGCGCACTTCAGGCAGTGGCTCGTGGAGATGAAGGTCGTCTCGCCCTCCAGCGGAGGCGCGGGCCGGGTGGACACGGGCGAGGTGATTTATACGGCGACCGGCGACAGGGTCCAGTTCAGGTCCGGCCTTGCGCAGATGCGTCTGCGGATCCTGGGCCCGGTTTCAGACACCGCGGGCGCCGACGCCGGCCACGAGGATTGCCCCGAGAGCAGCGTCTCCGCCTCAGCCCACGAGGACCTGCTGCGCATCGGGGCGGACGGGCTGTGCCGGGTCATCCTGAGATTCTCAAAGGTCGGCCAGAGTCCAAGCATCGGCTTCTCCACAGCGCCCTTCACGCCTGCGGAAATTGCCGAGGGGAAGCAGGCCGCCGATGCCGCCGGGGTCACCCGCGACGACGAACTCGCCTTCGCCGGAGGGGCGGAGGTCCTGGATGAGTTCATCGACGACGCGGAGGACATCCCGGGGATCCTCTCCATCGCGACCCAGGGGGTGGACTGGCCGTCGGTCTGGACCATGCTGTTCAAGATGAACTTCACCACGCGGAGCGTGATCGACTGGAGGAACACCTCCCCGGTGGAATCGTCGCTCCTGGGGAGTTCCGCGCAGGCCTACCGGTTGCCGTTCGATTTGTACATGTTCGGGAGCCACATCTCCCGGGGAGGATGGTTTGTGACGGCGCCCGAGTCCCCGCTCACGGCAAGCGGGGGCGTTGTCGGGGCGTGGCTCCAGTCGGTGAAGCACCCGGAGAACAGGATTTTCATGAGCGTGATTTCGGCGCACAGGGGAATGCCCCTTGCGGGCCATTGACGTCGGCCCGGTTCTCGTTGAAGTAGTCCGGCTTCATGAGATTGCCGACCGCCGGGATACGTACGACCCTTCGACTCCTTGTCATCTCCGGCTGGTTCACAATGCCCCCCTTCGGCATCGTCCATGCGGGGCCGGCGGGAGGCTCGGAGCCGGACTTCGCGGAGAGCCCAGTACTCTTCCCTGCGCTTCGGACGGCTGCGTCAAGCCATGGCATCCCGGTCGACGGCCTCGACAAGCCCGACCCCGGCAGGAAATTGGCCGCCGGTGATTCGGTGACCGCTCTCTTTCTTACCTCAAAGTCCGGGCGCGTCAGCCAATGGCTTGTCCAATTGAAGGTGGTGGCACCTGCCGGCACCGCCCGCGATGGACATGACGGGGACATCGTCCTGTACACGGGCTCGGGCAACCAGATGCAGTTCAAGTCCGGCGTAGCCAGGATGAAGGTAAGTATTCTTGGTCCGGTCACCGAGGAAAGCGTCGATCCGGAAGATTGCCCCGAGAGGAGCATCGCGGCTGGAGCGCATGAGGACTACCTCCGCTTCGGCGCATTCGGAATGTGCGGCGTCGTCCAGCGGTTCACGAAGAGCGCGAAGGATCTCCAAATCAGCTTTTCAACCGTGCCTTTCAGCCCGGAAGACATCGCCAAGGGTCGGAAGATCGAACAGGAGGCAGGCGTCTCGCGGGACGACGAAGCCGCCTTCGCCGGCGGAGCGGTGGCTTTGAACGAATTCACGGCGAACGCCGAAGGCATCCCAGGGATCATGGGCATAGCCACCCAGGGCATGGACTGGCCGTCGATGTGGACGATGCTTCGGGAAATGAATTTCAACATCTGGAGCACCATCGATTGGAAGGACGAAACCAAGGTCGACCAGAAGGTGCCCGGAGGCTCCGTCCAGGCATACAGGCTGCCCTTCGATCTTTACATGTTCGGGAGCCATATTTCCCACGGAGGCTGGTTCATCGCAAAACCCGATTCACCCGTGTCGGTTTGCGGGGGGATTGTGGGCATATGGCTCCAGTCGGTGAAGCACCCGGAGAACAGGATGTTCATGCGGGTGATTTCGGCGCACAGGGGGAGCTGAGAAGCCCGTGGGAGCGCGGGTGATCCGAGCCGTTTTGTAGGTCAGCGAGCTTGCTCGCGCCCCCCTGAGCGCGAGC
>CAZGOX010000012.1:0-17794 GCA_964527955.1 uncultured Opitutaceae bacterium
TCGAGTACTTCGCCATGCTCACCCGCATCGGCTTCAAGGAGATCGAGGTCGGCTTCCCCTCGGCCTCCCAGATCGAATTCGACTTCACGCGCCGCCTGATCGAGGAAGGCAGGATCCCCGACGGCGTCGCGATCCAGGTCCTCTGCCAGTGCCGCGAGGACCTGATCGCCCGGACCCTCGAGTCGCTCAAGGGCGCCAAGTCGGCCATCTTTCACCTCTACAACTCAACCTCGCCCGCCCAGCGCCGGCATGTGTTCGGGCTGGGCAAGCCCGATATCGTCAAGATCGCCGTGCGGGCGGTCGAACAGGTCAAGCGCGACGGCCAACCGCTCATCGCCGCCGGCGCGCGCCTGAGGCTTGAGTACTCCCCGGAGAGCTTCACCAGCACGGAATTGGACTTCGCGCTGGAGATCTGCGAGGCCGTGACCGACGTCTGGAAGCCCACGCCGGAGGACAAGATCATCCTGAACCTCCCCGCCACCGTCGAGTACGCCACGCCCAACGTGCACGCGGACCAGATCGAGTGGATGTGCCGGCACCTGACCCGGCGCGAATCGACCATCGTCTCGCTGCACACACACAACGACCGCGGCACGGGCACGGCCGCCACCGAGCTCGCGATGCTCGCCGGCGCCGACCGCGTCGAGGGCACGCTCTTCGGGAACGGGGAGCGCACGGGCAACCTCGACATCGTGACCGTGGCCCTGAACCTGCACACCCACGGCATTGCGCCCGGGCTCGACTTCAGTGACATCAACGGCATCCGCGAAGTGTACGAGCGGTGCACCGGCCTCGACGTGCCGCCCCGCCAGCCGTATGCCGGCGAACTCGTGTTCACGGCCTTCAGCGGCTCCCACCAGGACGCCATCAAGAAGTCCTGGGCCAACCAGAAGCCCGGCACGCCCTGGGACGTCCTCTATATCCCGATCGACCCGGCCGACATCGGCCGCAGCTACCGGGCGATCATCCGCATCAATTCGCAGTCGGGCAAGGGCGGCGTCGCCTACGTGCTGGAGCACGAGTTCGGCTACCAGCTACCCAAGCTCATGCACAAGGAGATCGGGAAGATCGTCAACGACCTTGCCGACTCCAAGGGCGCCGAGCTGGCGCCGGCCGATGTCCACGCGGCCTTCCGCAGCGAGTACCTCGAGCAGGACGGCGCCCACGTCGCCCTGCAGCACTTCAAGACCACGGAGCGCGACAGCACCGTCCGTTGCGAGGCGGGCGTCGCGATCGACGGGGTTGCGCAGAAGCTCAGCGGCGCCGGCAACGGGCCGATCGACGCCTTCGTGCGCGCCCTCGGCGCCACGCCCCTGCCGAAGTTTGATGTCGTCAGCTACTCGGAGCATTCGCTCGGCAGCGGAGCGGAGGCCCGGGCGGTCAGCTACATCCAGATCAAGACCGAACGCGGGCACGCCTTCTTCGGCGCGGGCATCGACACCAACATCGAGCTCGCCTCCATCAAGGCGATCGTCAGCGCGGTCAACCGCGCGACCCGGAAAAAGTGAAGTTCGTCCCCGCAAAGCCTCCGCTGACCGGGGAGACGCTCGATTCGCTCGCCGCGCGCCTCGTGGAGCGCGGCGAGCCGCCGTTCCGCGCGCGCCAGATCCTGGACTGGCTCTACAAGAAGCGCGCGCGCTCCTGGGACGACATGACCAACCTTCCCAAGGCCCTGCGCTCCTGGCTCGACGGGACGTTCGAGATGATGCCCCTCTCCCTCGTCCTCAACCGGCAGTCGGCCGATGTCACCGACAAGCTCCTGCTCGAGCTCGGCGACAAGTCGCTGATCGAGACCGTCATCATCCGGGCGCCGCAGGACGGCGTCGGCGTGGACCATTCCCGGAAGACGATCTGCATCTCCACACAGGTGGGCTGCGCCATGGCCTGTGTGTTTTGCGCAAGCGGCCTCGCGGGGCTCAAGCGCGACCTAAGCGCCGGGGAGATCGTAGCCCAGCTTCTGCAGGTGTGCTACCGGGAGGACGCGCGGACACCCCGGGCCCGCGAGGATTTGGCGTCGTTCGACAACATCGTGGTCATGGGCATGGGGGAACCGCTCGCCAACTACGAGGCCCTCATCCGCGCCCTCACGATCGTGAACGCGGACTGGGGCCTGGGCGTCGGGGCCCGGCGGATCACGATATCGACGAGCGGCCTTGCGCCAAAGATCCTCAAACTCGCCGAAGAGCCGATCGGGTTCCGCCTCGCGATCTCCCTCCACGGGGCGAGCGACGAGGTGCGGGGGAGGATCATGCCGGTCAACAAGGCCTACCCGCTCGCCAAGCTCCTGCCGGCCGTGAAGACCTTCAACGAGAAGCACGGCCGCATGGTCACGCTGGAGTTCATCCTGATCGAGGAGGTGAACGACTCCCTGGAACAGGCCGGGCTGCTCCGCGACATCGCCGGCGATCTCCACGCCCACGTGAACCTCATCCCCTACAACACCGTGGAGGGCCTCCCGTGGAAGCGGCCCAGCCTGACGCGCCAGGAGAGGTTCGCCGACGTGCTTCGCTCGGCGAGGATTTCGACGACGCTCCGCCGGGAGAAGGGCCACGACATCGACGCCGCCTGCGGCCAGCTGAGGCTGAAGACCGAGATTGAAAGGGGTGCGGCCGGAAATTGAGAGGAGACGGGTCGGGTGAATGTTGGAAATGGCGATTTGTCCGAGAACAAGGTTTTTAGGTAGGGACGCGCGGCCCCGCGCGTCCGGGCCAACGGACGGGCCTGAGAGCGGATCCGGACGCCCGGGCCGGGCGTCCCTACCTCCAAACGCGGATCTGGCCGGGCGTCCCTACCTCGAAAAGGCTTGCGGAGAACACGGAAAGTTCTACCTCAGAACCTTTTCCCGCCCCGCACTGCCCGAAATTTCCCGGAACCTTGGATTGAGTCACGCGTCTATTCCCACCCCATGATCGAAGTCAAAGACCTGGTCAAAACCTATGGGACGATTCGCGCCGTGGACGGCGTGAGTTTCACGGTCAGGCGCGGCGACATACTCGGTTTTCTCGGGCCAAACGGTGCCGGAAAGTCGACGACGATGAAGATCATCACCGGGTTCCTGCGCCCCGACTCCGGGACTGCGGTGGTGGACGGCATCGACGTCTCGGTCGACCCGGTCGCTGTGAAGCGCCGGCTCGGCTACCTGCCTGAGAACGCCCCGAGCTACCCGGAAATGACGGTGCAGGAGTTCCTTGAGTTCATCGCCGAGGTTCGCGGGTTTCGCACCGAGGCGGCCCGCCGGGCCCAGGCCCAGAGGGCGATCGACCTCACCCACCTGGACAAGGTCCGCCACCAGGCGATGGAAACGCTCTCGAAGGGGTACAAGCAGCGGGTGGGATTCGCCCAGGCCCTCCTCCACGACCCGCCCACGCTCGTCCTCGACGAACCCACGGACGGGCTCGACCCCAACCAGAAGAACGAGGTGCGCAGCCTGATCCACAACATGGCCGTCGAAAAGGCCGTCATCCTCTCCACGCACATCCTCGAGGAGGTCGAGGCCGTGTGCAACCGGGTCATCATCCTTTCGAAGGGACGCATCGTGGCCGACGAGACTCCCGCGGCCTTCCAGGCCCGACAGCCCGGCGCCCGGCTCGACGAAATCTTCCGCACGCTGACCAAGTCGGACGCATGAAAACCCAGCAGACCCTGACCGTGTTCAAGCGCGAGTTCCTCGGCTACTTCCGTTCGCCGGTCGCCTATGTCTTCCTGGTGGCCTTCCTGGTGGCCGGGGTGGCGCTCGCCTTCTTCGTGGGCGACTTCTTCGGGGGGAACCAGGCGAGCCTCGAACGATACTTCATGTTCTATCCGTGGCTCTTCCTCTTCTTCATACCGGCGGCCGGGATGCGCCTCTGGTCCGAGGAGAGGCGCTCAGGGACCATCGAACTCCTCTTCACGCTTCCGGTCACCACGCTCGACGCGGTCCTCGGCAAGTTCCTGGCGGCCTGGGCGTTCCTGCTCCTGGCGATCCTGCTCAGTTTCCCGATGGTGATCACGGTCGGCTACCTCGGACACCCGGACTGGGGGGTCGTCGCGACGAGCTACCTCGGGAGCGTCCTGATGGCGGGCGCCTACCTCGGGATCTGCTCCTTCGCCTCGGCGCTGACCAAGAACCAGGTGATCAGCTTCGTGATCAGCGTGCTGGCCTGCGTGGTCCTGCTCTTCCTCGGCTGGAGCGTATTCAGCCCCGTGCTGGAGGCGGTCTTCCCCGTGCAGGTCGTCGACCTGCTCGCGAACTTCAGCTTCATCACCCACTATGAGGGCTTCCTGCGCGGGATCGTGGACTTGAAGGACGTCGTCTTCTACCTCTCGCTGGCCGGCTTCGCCCTGTTCCTGAACGTGGTCGTGCTGGAGCGCTGACATGAAACTCGGCAACAAAATCCTCGCCTCCGCCCTGCTGTTCGCCGGCCTCGTGCTCGCGAACTACCTGGCATCGTCCGTGCCCGCGCGGCTGGACGCCACGGCCGGAAAGATCTACACGCTCTCCCCGGGGACCAAGGCGCTTCTCGGCAAGATCGAGGAGCCGGTCACGATCAATTTCTATTTCTCGGAGGGCACGGCCGGCCTTCCCATCTCCTACAAGAACTACGCGGAGCGGGTGCGCGAGATGCTGCGGCAGTACGTGCGCGCCTCCCGCGGGAAGATCGTCCTCAACGTCATCAAGCCCCAGCCGGACACGCCCGAGGAGGAGCAGGCCTCGGCCGCCGGGCTCGAGCCCCAGACGCTCCCGGGCGGGGCGGGACAGTTTACCTTCGGCCTGGTCGCCGTCCAGGCCGACCAGCAAAAGACGATCCCGGCCCTGGAGCCCCAGCGGGAGCAGTTTCTCGAGTACGACCTCTCGGAGCTGGTGTACAAGGTCCAGCAGTTCGACAAGAAGAAGCTCGGTCTCATCACGAGCCTTCCGCTGCAGGGCAACCCCGGCCAGCCGATGCTGGGGCAGGCCGCCCAGGAGGGCCAGTATGTGACGACGGAATGGCAGGACACCTTTGACATCGTGAACGTCGAGCCGAACGCCACCGGGCTGCCCGCCAAGCTCGACGCCCTCGCGATCGTCCATCCGCAGAATCTCACGCCCGGGCTCCAGTTCGCGATCGACCAGTTTGTCCTGGCGGGCAAGCCCGTCTTCCTGGCCGTCGACCCCTCGAATCAGTTCTTCAAGCAGCAGGCCGGGCAGGCCTCCATGATGGGGGGTCCACCGCCGAACGTCTCCAGCGACCTCCCGGCTCTCCTCTCCGCGTGGGGAGTCGGCTACGATCCCCAGAAGGTGGTCGGCGACAGCGACAACGCGCAGCAGGTGCAGCTCCAGGATGGCTCGCTCGCGCGGTATCCCGTCTGGCTCGGCCTGCAGCACGCAAACTTCAACCCAACGGCGCCGCCCACGTCCGACCTCGGCTCCCTCCTGTTCATCGAGGCGGGAAGCCTCTCGGCAAAGCCCGGGTCGCATGTCACCTTCACGCCCCTCGTGCAGACTTCCGACAAGGGGGGCGAGATCGATGCCGCGATGCTCCAGTTTGCCCAGCCCGACCAGATCTCGCGCCAGCTCGTGCCCTCGGGCAGGAAGACCATTGCGGCCCTCGTGACCGGCAAGTTCAACACCGCCTTTCCCGACCACGCGAAGGCGCTCAAGGAATCCTCGACCGCGTCCACGATGATCGTGGTGGCCGACACCGACTGGCTGTTCGACGACTACAGCGTGCAAAAGGTAAACTTCCTGGGCCAGACGGCGGCCAAGCCCATCAACGACAACCTGGCCTTTGCGGCCAACTCCCTCGACTTCCTCTCCGGCTCATCCGACCTCATCTCGATCCGGGGGAAGGGCAATTCCCTCCGGCCCTTCGTCGTGGTCCAGCGCATGGAGGCCGCGGCCAATGACAAGTATGAGCAGCAGCTGACCGGCCTCGAGGCCCGGCTCAACGACGTCCAGTCCAAGCTGAGCGACCTTCAGGGAAAGAAATCCCAGACCGGCAAGCTGGTCGCCTCGCCCGAGGTCACCAAGGCCATCGAGGACTTCCAGAAGCAGGAGGCGAAGCTCCGCGGCGAGCGCCGCGATATCCGCCGCGCGCTGCGGGAGGACATCGACGCCCTGGGCCACAGGCTGCTGGCGGTCAACGTTCTCGCGTCGCCGCTGCTGGTCTGCGCCTTCGGCCTGTGGTTCCGCCGCTCGCGGAAAAAGGCATAACCTCATCGGCGGCCCATGAAGCTCAAGATCCTGTCCATCGCCGTCGCAATCCTCGCCGCCCTTTCGGCGCTGGCGCTCTGGTTCAACCGCCCCGCCCCACCCGCGTCGGTCGACCCCCGCGTGGGCCAACCCCTCGTCGACGCGGCGGTGCTGGACGGCGCCGCCGGCCTCAGGATCAGCGACCAGGGCAAGTCCATTGAGCTTTCTCACGGGGCGGACGGCACGTGGGCCGACGCGAGCTACTACGGCCTGCCTGCCGACTTCTCGAAGCTGTCGTCCTTCGTCAACGACCTCACCTCGTCGAAAATCCAGCGCTTCGTGACGGCAAACCCGGAACGGCTCGGCCGCCTCGAGTTCAGGGACACGAAGATCGAGGCGCTGGACGCGTCGGGCAAGCCGGCCTGGTCGGTGACCCTGGGCAAGAACGCGGACGGCGGCGGGCGCTTCGTCGGATTCGGCGACCTCTCCCGGGCCTACCTTTCCACCTTCAACGCCTGGCTGGACACCGATCCCAAGGCCTGGGCCGATGCCACGCTTGTGAATGTGAAGCCCGACGATGTCGCCGGCATCGAGGTTTCCTTCGACGAGGGACCGCCTGTCACCCTGTCCCGCCCGAAGAAGGACGCCTCCTGGACGGCCGACCACACCCCAAAAGGCCGGCGCGTGAAGGCCGACGCGGTCTCCACGTTGATCAGCTCCCTCGGGAGCCTTCGCTTCTCCGACACGAGCGCCCCGTCGGACCCGGGGGCCGCGGCCGCGTGGAAACACGCGCGCACGATCGAGTTCACGGAATTCAGCGGCCCAACGGTCACGATCACGCTCGGCCGCAAGCCCGAGGAGAAGAGGCTGAAGCCGGCCGCCGCCCTGAAGCCCGGGCCCGCGGCGCAGAAGCCGCCGGCCCCGGAATACGATACGATCCCGGCCGGGCCGGTCTACGCCCTTGTGCTCGATTCCAATCCCAAGGCGGCGGTCAACGCGCTGATGAGGAAGCGGGCATGCCAGATCGACGAGTACTCCTTCACGAGCCTGCCCCAGAAGGCCGACGAGCTTTTCGAGGCTGCGCCCCTTTCAAGGTAGGGACGGGCGGCCCGCCCGTCCGGATCCGCGTTCGGGCTCATCCGCAACCCCTGGGTCCGTCTTGAATTGGCCCCGTTCGTCCGGGGTTTTGGAATGACCCGAAAGTTTGCCCGGACGGCCGGGACGGCCGTCCCTACCCCCAAACGCGGACAGGGCCAAAGGGCCCGTCCCCCCGCGGTTGGCATACGATGTGCTCCGAGTGGAAATTTCGTATTACTCTGGTTCACGATCGTAACACTCCTCCACACCCATGAAGTTCACCCGTTGGATTCCCTGTTTGCTCCTCCCTCTGGCCCTGCTGCAGACCGCCGGTTCCGCAGCGACAATCAAGATCGGCTACAGCGACTGGCCCGGCTACACCATCCTGGAGATCGCCAACCAGAAGGGCTGGTTCAAGGATGCGGGCGTCGACGCCCAGCTCATCTGGTTCGACTACGGCCCCTCCATCGACGCATTCTCCGCCGGGAAGATTGACGCCGACTGCATCGTCGCGTCGGACGCCATGGGCGCCGGCGCCGGCGGCGCCCCCAGCAAGTTCGTCACGCTGATCGACTACAGCGACGGGAGCGACATGATCATCGGCAAGGCCGGGGTCACGTCGGTCAAGGACCTCAAGGGGCAGAAGGTCGGCGTCGAGCTGACGCTCGTCGAACACATGCTCCTCGTCGAGGCGCTCGCGGAGAACGGGCTGACGCCCAACGACGTGACCCTCGTGGGCACCCCGACCAACAACACCCCCCAGACTCTCGCATCGGGCTCGGTGGCGGCCATCGGCTCCTGGTATCCGGTCTCATACCAGGCCCTGTCGCAGGTGGCGGGTTCGAGCAAGCTCTTCACCAGCGCGCAGGCCAAGGGCCTCATCTATGACGTGATCGCGGTCAACCCGGCGAGCCTCGCGGCAAACCACGACGCCTGGTCGAAGGTGGCTGCGATCTACTACAAGTGCGTGGCCTACCTGATGGATCCCGCAACCCGGGACGACGCCATCAAGATCATGGCCGCCAAGGTCGGCGTCGATCCGGCCGTATATGCAAAATACGTGCCGGGGACGCACTTCGAGACGCTCGCCGAGGCGAAGGCAAACTACAAGGGCGACGCTGGCGCTGCGACGAACATCCATGATTCCATGGTCAAGAGCGACCAGGTCCTGATCCAGGTCGGCGCCTACAAGGCCAACCAGAGCCAGAAGCCATCGGACTACATCTATCCTGATATCGTCGAGGCGCTCCCCTGACGGGGAGCCGTCTGGCGCGATTCCTGCAAGCGACGACGCCATGGGGTTGCGCGACTTCCTTGGCCTGAGGCATGAGCTGCCGCCCCGGCGGCGCCTCGTGCTCACGATCCTGTCGTTTGCGCTGCCGCTGGGCCTGTGGGCGGTCGTCAGCTACGTGCCGTGGCTTTGGCACCCGCTGGTCCGGGTGTCCGATCCCGGCGGGGTCGACTACTTCCTGCCTGGAATGTACGTCGACCGCGACGTGTTCGCACATGAGCTGGCGAACGCAAGGAAGGCGGGAATCGCGCTGCCCCAGGGGATCCAGTCGAACCCGATGTACCTGCCGCCGCCGCACAAGGTGGCCGCGGCCTTTGTCACGGCCTTCACCACTCCCCCGCGGCTGCCGAGCGAGCCGTGGCTCTACCAGAGCCTTGCCCACAGCATCAGCACCATCTTCTGGGGTTTCCTGATCTCGTCGGTGTTCGGCGTCCCGCTGGGCATCCTCTGCGGAGCCTATCGGCTGATCTCGAAGCTGGAGGAGCCGTTCATCGAATTCTTCCGCTACCTGCCGGCGCCGGCGTTCTCCGCGCTGTGCGTCGCCATCCTCGGGATCGACGATGCGCCGAAGATCGCGATCATCTTCATCGGCACGTTTTTCCAGCAGGTGCTCGTCATCGCAAACACCGTGCGCAAGGTCGATCCGGCGCTGATCGAGGCCGCACAGACGCTGGGAGGCCGGGGCTGGCGGCTTTTGACCGGCGTGGTGATTCCCGCGACCATCACGGACATCTACACCGACATGCGCATCCTGCTCGGCTGGGCCTGGACCTACCTGATCCTGGCCGAGGTCGTCGGGACGATGTCCGGCATCACCTTCTTCATCACCCTCCAGGCGCGCTACCATCAGTTCGACAATGTCTACGCGGCCATCGGGATGATCGGCATCATCGGCCTGGCGACCGACATGACGCTGGCGTGGCTGGCCGGGATCCTTTTCCCCTGGAAGCGCAAGAGGCGCAAGGTCCTGGCGGCGCCCGGCGCAAAGCCCGCCGCAGGGAGCCCCCCCGACGGCGGGGTGACGGAGGGCGCCCGCGTCGCCGCCATAACGCTTTCGCCCGTCTGACGCCATGACCCACGCCGGCCTGCAACTGCCCGACTACAGGGAACAAAGCCCCGAGGTCGCGGAGCGATTCAAGAGGATCCGCACCAGGCCCGTGGTGCTCAGCGTGCAGGACCTTCGCAAGAGCTTCGGCGACGACGCGCATGCCCACGTGGCCCTTGCACCCACTTCCCTGGACATCCATCGGCGCGAATTCATATGCATCATCGGCCCGTCCGGCTGCGGAAAGTCCACGCTCATCCGGATCGTGGCCGGGCTGGAGGAGGCGTCGGGCGGGCGCATCCTGCTCGACGGGCATCCGGTTTCCGGGCCATCCCCGGACCGTGGAATGGTTTTCCAGGGGTACACCCTCTTCCCGTGGCGGACGGTCAGGCAGAACGTGATGTTCGGCCTGAAGATGCGGGGGAAGGACTCGGCCACGGCCGACGCCGAGGCGCGCCAATGGCTCGAGATCGTCGGCCTTGGCAAGTTCGGCGAGTTCTACCCCCACGAACTCTCGGGCGGCATGAAGCAGCGCGTCGCCATCGCCCGCGCGCTCGCCAACGAGCCGCGCATCCTGCTGATGGATGAACCCTTCGGAGCCCTCGACGCCCTGACGCGGTGCAAGATGCAGAACTACCTGCTGCAAATCTGGAAAAAGGTGGAGGTGACCGTGCTCTTCATCACCCACGACCTGGAGGAGGCATGCTTTCTGGCCGACCGGATCATTGTGATGGGCACGAACCCCGGCCGTGTGCTCGAGGTCATCGAAAACCCAATTCCGCGTCCGCGCACCCTGGACCAGTTGGTCCAGCCGGAGTTCATCGCGCTCAAGCACCGGCTCGACGAATTGATCCATGGTCCGGGCGTCGCTGAGGACGAAAAGGTGCCCGTGATCCGGCTCACGGAGGCCGGGGATGACGTCGAATGACGGGGAACCGATGCCGGCCGGCGACCTCTCCCACCGCTTTCTTCCACAGCCGCGCTTCCTCTGGCCGCCGCACCGCCGCTGCGCGGCGATGCTGTGCTTCGACGTCGACGGCGAGACGACGGCCCTGAGCGAGGGCGCTGAGCTGGCTCATCGGCGCACCCTGATGTCCCAGTGCGAGTACGGGCCGAAAATCGGCGTGCCCAGGCTCCTGGGCCTGCTCGACCATCTGGGCGTCCCCGCGACCTTCTTCATCCCCGGGTACATCGCCGAGCGGCATCCGCGCATGGTCCGGGCCATCGTGGAAAAGGGTCACGAGGTGGGACTTCACGGCTACCTTCACGAGCGGCTCGCCGGCCTCACCGAGGCCCAGGAGGAGGCGATCCTCCTCCGGTGCATCGACCTTCTCTCTCAAATCGCGGGGACCCGCCCCGTCGGGTACCGGGCGCCGTGGTTTGAGACAAACCCTTGGACCGCCGGTCTCCTTGCCCGGCATGGGCTGAGCTATTGCGCCAGCGAGATGGGCGACGACGTTCCGTACCAGCACGCCAACGGCCTTGTGGAAATTCCCGGGCAGTGGATGCTTGAGGACTGGGAGCAGTTCGCCTTCAACGCGGACCCGGCCTGGGGCTTCGCTCCCGAGAACTGCGCCAAGGTGTACGACCTCTGGTGGCGTGAGTTCGAGGCCATGCATGACTTCGGGTGCTGCTTCGTCCTGACCCTGCATCCCTGGCTCTCGGGCAGGCCATCGAGGGTCAGGCTCGTTGAGGACCTTGTGGTCGCCATGAAGGAGAAGGGGGGCGTTTGGTTCGCGCGCGGTCGCGAGCTGGCCGCCTATGTGCGCGAGAACCCCGACGCCCGCAGGGAGCTCGACCTGGACCGGGCGGACGCATCCCGGCCATGAGCGCGACCGCATCCCAGTTCCCGCCGGTCTTCGGCCCCCTCGCGTTCTCCGAACGGACCAGTTCCCGGACGGCCCAGTCTCCGGCCTCGGTCGGCGAACTCCAGCGGAGCATCCTTGCGGTGGCGGAACTTCCCCTCGCCCAGGCAACGACCCTCCCGGCGGGCGCCTACACCAGCGAGGAGTTCTTTGACTGGGAGGTGGCCCACCTGCTTCGCGGCGGCTGGCAGTGCGTCGCCCATGTCTCCCAGATCCCGGAGCCGGGTGACTTCATCAACCTCGATCTGGTCGGCGAGCCGCTGATCGCGGTGAGGGGGAAGGATCGCTCCGTCCGCGTCCTGTCCCGGGTCTGCCCTCACCGGTCCATGGACATCATGCCCGCGGGCTTCGGATATGGGGGCCACGGCCCCGCCGAGATCCGGGCGGGCGGGCCCGACTGCGGCCGCACCCGCATCTTTCTCTGCCCCTACCACGCATGGACCTTCGAGCTGGACGGCCGCCTCAAGGCCTGCCCGGAGATGCAGCATGCCGAGGGATTCGCGCGGGACGACTTCAAGCTCAAGCCCTTTCGAACCGAGGAGTGGAACGGCTTCATCTTCGTAAACCTCGACTCCGCAGCACATCCGCTCGCAAGCGACCTTGCCGAGATGGCCTCCGACCTCGCGGCCTATCGCCTCCCCGAGATGCGGCTCGTGGTCGCGCGCGAGTGGGAGTGCGCCTTCAACTGGAAGGTGCTGGTTGAGAATTTCATGGAGAGCTACCACCACCTCGGGATCCACCATGGGACGCTCCAGCCCATGATGCCGGCGAGGGACACATGGACCGAGAGGGAGCGGCGCCACTATGTCCGGGCCCATCTTCCCTACAGGGAGTCCGTCCGCAATGACTACCGCGCCTTTGAGGAACGGGGCGACTTCAGCGGTGAGCTTCCGCCCGTGCCGGGCCTGAGCGACCTGCAGAAATCGGAATGGGGCCTGTACCTGATCCATCCGACCTTTCTCCTGGCGACCGCGCCGGACCGTTTGATCTGGTACCGTCTCCAGCCCCTCGGGCCCAACCGGCTCAAGCTGCTGACAACGGTGATGGTCCCCCGGTCGGCCGCCGAGCGGGAGGGGTTCGCGCCGGTGATGGAAAAAGTCGCCGAGTCGTTGGTGCGTTTTCACCTCGAGGACATGGAGGTGTGCACCGCCGTGCAGCGGGGCCTGTACGCAAGCGGCTGGCAGCAGGGCCGCCTCAGCCACCTGGAGATGCCCGTCTGGCTCTTCCACCGCTACCTGGCCGCGCGAATCCGCGGCGCCTGGCCCACCGACGACCGCCCCGGCGCGCCCGGACAGCGCGGCTGACCACGATGTTTTCGCTCGCGGGAAAGTCGGCCATCGTCACGGGCGGGTCGTCCGGCATCGGGCAGGCCATTGCGCGGCGCTTCGCCGAGGCGGGTGCCCGCGTCCTTGTCGCCGACCGCCTTCCTTCCCCGGACGGATTTGCATTCCACAGGACCGACGTGTCGGTCGAGGAGGATGTCGCCGGGATGATCGTCGAGGCGCGGCGCAGGCACGGCTGCGTGGACGTCCTGGTGAACAATGCGGGCATCCAGCCTCTCGGGGTGGGATTCGCCGACCTCACCGGGCCCCTCCTCGAGCGGACCCTGGCCGTGAACGTCAGCGGTGTCGCATTTGGAATCAAGCACGGCGGGCGCGGGCTGTCGGAGGGCGGCCGGGTGATCAACACCGCGTCCTTTGTCGGCATGATCGCGACCCCGGGCGCCGCAGCCTACGGCGCGTCCAAGGCGGCCGTGATCCACCTCACGCGGATGGGCGCCATCGAGCTCGCGCCCCGGCGCATCACCGTGAACGCGGTGAGCCCGGGGACGATCCGCACACCGGCCGTCACCGGCATCCCGGGCAACCCGGAAATCCCCTTCATCGAAAGCCGGACTCCGCTGGGACGCCTGGGAGAAGCCGTGGAAGTCGCCTGCCTCTGCCACTTCCTGGCCTCGGACGAGGCCTCCTACATCACCGGGCAGAACATCGCAATCGACGGGGGCCTGACGGCCGGCTGGATGGAGTACACGCTGCAGGCGCCGGCCAACGTCCGGGATGGGAGGTGGGTCGTTGATCCCTGAGGCCCCCGCATCCCCGCCGCTGGTGGTGATTCCCGCCGGTGCGTTTGAAATGGGCGAAGCCGCAGGAGACCGGTTCGTCACGGACACCGAGCGCCCGCTTCATCCCGTGACCCTGGCCCGCTCCTTTGCGATCGGCCGATTCCCCGTCACAACCCGTGAATTCCTCCGCTACGACCCAGGGCACCCGGCCGACGACGACCCCCTGCTGCCTGTCGTGAACGTCAGCTGGGCCGACGCAAAGGGGTTCTGCGCGTGGCTCTCCGCGGAAACAGGGGAACCCTTCAGGCTCCCGTCCGAGGCCGAGTGGGAATACGCCTGCCGCGGAGGCACCCAGGCTCCCTTCGCCACCGGGGACGACATTTCCCCGGCCGACGCGAACTTCCTGTATGCCGAGGACGGGCGTCGCATCGGGGTCGGAAGGCGGACACCGCCGGGCCGCCATCCCGCCAACGCATTCGGCATCGAGGACGCGCACGGCAACGTGTGCGAATGGGTGGAAGACGCCTGGCACCCGGACTACCGCGGGGCGCCGGGGGACGGCCGGGCGTGGGCGGCGGGCGGCGATCCGGGCAGGCGCGTGATCCGCGGGGGAGCCTGGGACTACCTTCCCCGCCTTCTGAGAAGCGCGTGGCGCGACTCACTGGCCGTTGAGCAACGCCGCGACAACGTGGGATTCCGCGTGGCCATGAACCTCGGAGGAGGCTGACATGGGCGCCGGACTGACTGTTTTTCGCTCCCTTTGGACGAACGGCAACAACCTGGATGCCGCCCTGGCCGAGTGTGAAATCGGGTTGTTCGACGGCATCGAAGGCCCCGTCCCATCGGAGTCCGGCGAACGCCGCGATTTTGCCGCGAAGCTGCAGTCGGCCGGGGTCCCGTTTATAGCCGAGATCTTCACGGGCGGCGGCTATGTGCCCGTCGAAGGCTCGATGGACCGCCACCTGGAGGACTTCCGTCGCAAGGCCTCGGAGGCGCTGGCCTGCGGGCCCCTGTTTCTCACCGTGCTCGGCGGATGCGACCATTGGAGCCTCGGCCAAAGCGTGGACTTCCTCGGCCTGGCGATCGACTGCGCGGACGAAGTCGGTGTAGCGGCAGCCTTCGAGACCCATCGGGGCCGTCCCACCCGCGATCCCTGGGCGACGCGGGACCTCATCAGCCGCCTCCCGGACTTGCGACTCACCTGCGACTTTTCCCACTGGTGCTGCGTCTGTGAGCGGCTCGTGCTCGACTCGGAGCCGGAGATCCTGGCCCTTTGCGCCGAACGCGCCCTGCACGTCCACGCCCGCGTCGGCTACGCCCAGGGCCCCCAGGTTCCGCATCCTGCCGCACCGGAGTTCGCCTTGGAGCTCGCCGCCCACGAGAGATGGTGGGACGCCCTATGGAACGCGCGGAAGGACTCCGCCCGCGCCACGATGACGCCCGAGTTCGGCCCCGATGGGTATCTCCAGGCCGTGCCGTTCACGCGCGCACCCGCGGCGAACCTGGACGAAGTGAACCGCTGGATGGCGGCGAGGCAGCGCGGCCGGTTCCTGAATCGGACGGCCCCGATCGCCGCATCAAGCGCATGAAGCCGCGCGCCTCCAGGCACAGGACATGGGCCTCCCTCACCTGGGAGGAGGTTGGAAGGCTGTCGGCCCGCGGGATGGATGCCGCCCTCCTGCCCGTCGGCGCCACCGAACAGCACGGACCCCACCTGGGGGTGGGCATGGACTCGGCGCTGGCCGGGGACCTTTGCCGGGCGGTCGGCGCCAGAACCGGCGTGCCGGTCCTTCCCCTGCTCCCCTACGGCTGCTCGCTTGGGCATACGAGGCGGTGGCCGGGAACCCTTTCCCTAAGCCCGCAGACCCTGGCGGCCGTGGTGTCCGAAATCGGCGAGTGGCTCCTGGCCTCCGGTTTTCGCCGGCTCTTCATCGTGAACACCCATGTGACCAACGCGGCCCCCCTGCGCTGCGCACTCGAGGTCCTCAGGGACCGACACCCCGCGCTGATGGTGGCGTTGGTCAACACGGCAGGTCTCAGTCCGCGCGTTCGGAAGGCCTTTGAATCCGACGCGGCGGACTGGCACGCAAACGAGGCGGAAACCTCGCTCATGCTCGCCCGGGTCCCGGGGCTCGTTCGCCCGCGCAGGCTCCGAACCGCGGACGATCCCGACCGCACCGCCGGCCTGGTCTTCGCCCATCCCGTCAACCGCACAAGCATCAACGGGGTGACCGGCCGGCCGTCCGCGGCGAGCGCCCCCAGGGGCCGGCGCCTGTTCGCCTGGATGGTGGCCGATCTCGCCGCCCTGGTGCGCCGGGGCCTCCGCGAAGAACCTCCCCTTCCCCTCCCAGCGGGACAATGACATGAAATCCGACGCAGAAATCCTGAAGATCCAGTCCGAACTCGCCGCAAAGGGCGTCAAGTATTGCGTGGGGGCCTATGTGGACATCCACGGCGTCCCCAAGGGCAAGTTCGTGCCTATCTCCCATTTTCCCGAGTTCGCCCGCGGCTCGGAGTTGTACACGGGCTACGCGCTCGACGGACTGGGCCAGAGCCCGAACGACGACGAAATCAGCTCCGTGCCCGACTTGGACGCCATCACCGTCCTGCCCTGGCGCACCGAGGTCGCGTGGATGCCCGCGGACAACGCCTTCCATGGCAGCCCCTACGAGACCAACACCCGGGTGGCCCTGAAGAAGGCGCTGGCCCGGGCCGGCGCGATGGGCTTCGGCTTCAACCTCGGCATCGAATGCGAGGCCTATGTGGTCAGGCTCGAGGGGAAGGACCGGCTCAGCATCCCGAATCCGGACGACGACCTGGTGAAGAGCTGCTACGATGTGAAGCGGTTCCTCGACCGCTATGCCTGGCTCGACAAGATGGCCACGGCCATCGACGGCCTCGGCTGGGGCCTCTACTCATTCGACCACGAGGACGGGAATTCCCAGTTCGAGTTCGACTTCGCCTATTCCGACGGCCTGACAATGTGCGACCGGTATGTCCTTTTCCGGATGATGGCCAAGCACTTCGCGGCGGAGGAGGGACTGCTCGCGACCTTCATGCCCAAGCCGTTCCCGGACAAGACGGGCAATGGAGCCCACTTCAACATGTCGCTTCGCGACGGGAAGACGGGGCGCAACCTGTTCGCCTGCGACCCCTCGGAGGACCCTCGGGGCCTCGGCCTCACCCCCCTCGGCTACTCGTTCATCGCCGGGATTCTTCGCCATGGCAGGGCGATCTGCGCGGCCTTCGCCCCGACGGTCAACAGCTACAAGCGGCTCGTCCGCCGGGGTCTCATGAGCTACTACTCCTGGGCTCCGGTCTTCAATTCCTTCGGCACCAACAACCGCACCAACTCCATCCGCGTGCCGATGGGCGGGGGCCGCTGCGAGAGCAGGAACGCGGATTCCGCGTGCAACCCCTACCTTGCCGCGGCGCTCGCCCTGTCCGCCGGGCTGGAGGGCGTGAGCGAGGGGCTGGATCCCGGCAGGCCCCAGGAGGAAAACCTCTATGAGCTCGCCGAGCCCCAGCTCGCCGCAAAGGGCATCCGCCTCCTGCCCCGCAACCTCGAGGAGGCCGTGGAGGCGTTCGCGGAGGACCCCTTCGTCGAGCGGGCCCTCGGCGCGGACCTGCGGCGCGAGTTCATCGCCTGCAAGACCGCGGAATGGGGCGAGTACCACCAGCAGGTCAGCGCCTGGGAGATCGAACGATATGCCCGGCTCTATTGACCCGGAGGGCCGGGCCGCCATAACCGTCCGGCATGCCCCCGCCAGAACGCGCCGCGCGCTTCAGCATCTCCCTCCCGTCCGGCCTTGCCGGGCAGCTCGACCGGATGGTGCGGGCCCGGGGGTTCAAGAACCGGTCGCAGGCCATCGCGG
Organism: uncultured Opitutaceae bacterium; assembly: GCA_964527955.1. Lineage (GTDB taxonomy): Bacteria > Verrucomicrobiota > Verrucomicrobiia > Opitutales > Opitutaceae > Palsa-1447. The sequence goes on from CAZGOX010000012.1 coordinate 17,367, forward strand.
AAATGGTCCGCGCCCAGATCTCCGAGCTCAAGGTCGAGGCCGGCAGAGGCAGCACGGCAGGGACGATCAGCCTGGTGTACGACTACCGGAAGCGCAACCTGCAGACGACGCTCTCGGCGATCCAGCACAAGTATTACCTTCTGATCGTCTCGAGCATGCACGTGCACCTCGAGCATCACCAGTATCTCGAGGTGCTGCTCGTGCAGGGCCCCCCGGGGAAGGTCCGGCTGCTGGCGGACGAGCTCATCACCTGCAAGGGCGTCCGGCACGGCAAGCTCCAGTTGACGGCGGTGGGAATCCCCCCGCTGCTCTGACGGCGGCCTGGGTCGATTTGAATCCCCGGGGGGCCGCGGTGGTCGGCGGTGGGTGGCTTTGCGGACGCAAAGCGACCCGAGAGGACCCCCCCGGCTTAAAAACGACCCACGCCC
>CAZGOX010000012.1:17804-23960 GCA_964527955.1 uncultured Opitutaceae bacterium
CGGTCGTGTGTGTGTGTGTTTCCCACCCAAACGCCCCGGGAGAGCCCCCCCCGGCATTCAAATCGACCCAGGCCCCGTCTTCTTTCAGCTTCACACGAAGCACTGAAATCGTAACACTTTTTCAGCCATGACCGCCGCTCCGGAAACCTCCGCCTCTCCCCTCTTCTCCCGGGTGCTCGACCGCGCCGGCATGTGGTCCGCCGTGGTGTCGCGCGGGAAGACCCTGAGGCTGACCGACCTGGAGGGCGGCGCGAACGCGGGCGTGCTGCTGTACAACGCCGACCTGCCGGTCGAGCGCTACAACATGCCGGACACGCTGAAGGGGCAGCACACGTTTCACCTGCGCCATCCGTTCTGCCTTCACTCCGACATGGGGCGCGTGCTCGCCTCGATCACGGCCGACTCGGCGGGATGGCACGACACCGTGTGCGGATGCTCCGACGCCCGCCTCGTCGGGGCGAAGCACGGCTCAAAGCCCTACCAGGAGGCCCGCAACGAGTTTTACCGCAATGGGCTGGAGTGCTTCCTGATCGAGCTCGCCAAGTGGGGCCTCGGCAGGCGCGACCTCGTCCCCAACGTCAACTTTTTCAGCAAGGTCACGGCCGACGAGGCGGGCAGGCTGACGTTCGTCCCCGGGCACTCGATGGCGGGCGGCTTCGTGGACCTCCGGTTCGAGATGAATGCGCTCGTGGTGCTGAACACCTGCCAGCACCCGCTGGACCCCGGCCCCTACCGCGCCGCGCCGGTCCTCCTCGAGGTGTTCCCCGCCCGGGCCGCCCCTGCCGACGATCCGTGCCGCCTGTCGTGCCCGGAGAATGCGCGGGCCTTCCTGAACACGGAAAACTATTGGGCGCTGCGCGCCGGATGACCACGACTGCCATGACCGAAAGCAACCTCTCCCCCGCCTCCGCATCGTACCGCCTGGTGATCGGCGCCGGCGACCACTGGTCCCACGAGATCCGGGGCGGACAGGTCCTGCGCATCGTCGACCTGGAGGGGAACCAGGCGGCGGACACCCTCTTCTACGACGCCCGCGACCCCTCCGACCGGTACAGCGCCGCCGACACCATCCGGCACCAGGCCGCGCTCTACCTGACGACGGGCACGCGGCTCATGTCCACGGGGGGCAACCCGCTCCTTGTGATCGTGGCCGACACCTGCGGACGGCACGACACCCTCGGCGGGGCGTGTTCCCGCGAGAGCAACACCATGCGCTATTCCCTCGACAAGGAGTCCATGCATGCATGCCGGGAGAGCTTCCTTTGCGCCGCGCACGAGTGGCGGCCGGAACTCGGCAAGCGAGACATCACCTGCAACATCAATTTCTTCATGAACGTGCCCGTGACGCCCGAGGGCCGGCTCACCTTTGAGGACGGCGTCTCGGGCCCCGGGCGCTACGTGGAGTTGCGTGCGGAGCGCGACGTCGTGTGCCTCATCTCAAACTGCCCGCAGCTCAACAACCCGTGCAACGCGTACAATCCCACGCCCATTGAGGTGCTGATCTGGGATCCGAGCTGAGCGAACGCCATGTTCACGAAGGTGCTGATCGCAAATCGCGGCGCCATAGCGTGCCGCATTGCCCGGACGTTGCGTCGCATGGGCGTCGGTTCGGTCGCGGTCTACTCCGAGGCCGACGTGCACTCGGCGCACGTGGCCGCCTGCGACGAGGCGGTGGCCATCGGACCGGCGCCCGCCGCCGAGAGCTATCTCGACGCAGGGAAGATCCTGGCCGCCGCCGCGCGGACCGGCGCCCAGGCGATCCACCCGGGCTACGGCTTCCTGAGCGAGAATCCGGCCTTTGCCGACGCCTGCGCCGAGGCCGGGATCTCGTTCATCGGCCCGACCGGGGCCCAGATGCGCGCGTTCGGCCTGAAGCATTCGGCCAGGGAACTGGCCAAGTCCCTCGGCGTGCCCCTCCTCCCCGGCAGCGAGCTGCTCGAGGGGGAATCCCACGCGCTCCGGGAGGCGGCGCGGATCGGGTATCCCGTCATGCTGAAGAGCACCGCGGGCGGCGGGGGCATCGGCATGCAGCTCATCCGCCGCGCGGAGGACCTGCCGGCGGCATTCGCCTCCGTGGACAGGCTCGCCCGCAACAACTTCAAGCAGGGCGGGATCTATCTCGAGAAGTTTGTCGAGAACGCGCGCCACATCGAGGTCCAGATCTTCGGCGACGGCGCGGGCACCGTGGTTGCGCTTGGCGAGCGGGACTGCTCCACCCAGCGCAGGAACCAGAAGGTGATCGAGGAGACGCCGGCCCCCAACCTGGACGAGGCCCGGCGGACCAGGCTCTGGGACTGCGCGGCCCGGCTCGGCACCGCGGCCGGCTACCGGAATGCCGGCACGGTCGAGTTCGTCCTGGATGCGGACACCGGGGAATTCTACTTCCTTGAAGTCAACACGCGCCTGCAGGTGGAGCACGGCGTGACCGAGGAGGCGACAGGCATCGACCTGGTGGAGTGGATGGTGCGCCAGGCCGCGGGCGAGCTGGGGTCGCTCGCCGGCTACCGGGCCAACCCCGCCGGGGCGGCGATCCAGGTCCGCGTCTATTCGGAGGATCCCGGCAAGAACTTCCAGCCGGCCGCCGGCATCCTCACGGAAGTGCACTTTCCCCAGTCGGCCCGGATCGAGACCTGGGTCGAGCGGGGCAGCGAGGTTTCGCCATACTACGATCCGTTGCTGGCGAAGATCATAGTCCGCGGCGCGGACCGCGCGGCGGCGCTTGCCGCCCTCTCGGCGGCCCTGGCTGAAACGCGGGTGCACGGCCTGGAGACCAACCTGGACTACCTGCGGCAGATCGTGGCGTCCCCGGCCTTCGCGGCGGGCCGGATGACGACGCACACGCTGGCCGAGCTGCCCTACGACGCCTCGACGATCGACGTCCTCGCCGGCGGAACGCAGACGACGGTGCAGGACTATCCGGGCCGGGTGGGCTATTGGGACGTCGGAGTCCCCCCTTCCGGGCCGATGGACACGCTTTCGTTCCGACTCGGCAACCGGCTCGTCGGCAATCCTCCCTCGGCCGCCGGCCTTGAAATCACAGTCCAGGGCCCGACCCTGCGTTTCAACACGGGTGCCGTGGTGGCGCTCACGGGGGCGCCGATCGACGCCACCCTCGACGGCGCGCCCTTTCCCCACGGGCGGGCCATGGCGGTCGCGAAGGGGCAGACCCTCGCCGTGGGCGCGGCGAACGGCGCGGGACTTCGCTGCTACCTTGCGGTGCGCGAGGGGCTGGACGTTCCCGACTACCTGGGCAGCAAGTCCACCTTCATCCTGGGTCGATTCGGAGGGCACGCGGGACGCGCCCTTCGCCCGGGCGACGTGCTGCGGGTCCGCAGGCCGGCGGCCATGCCGGCCGCCATGCAGGGAGCGCTGCCCCATCTCCCCGCGGGACTGGCGCCCGCCATGACCCACGCGTGGAAGATCGGCGTGCTGTATGGTCCCCACGGCGCGCCGGACTTCTTCACCGAGACCGACATCGCGGATCTCTTCTCGGCGACCTACGAGGTCCACTACAACTCGGCGAGGACCGGCGTCCGCCTGATCGGGCCCAAGCCCGCCTGGGCCCGCAAGGACGGCGGCGAGGCGGGCCTGCATCCATCGAACATCCATGACAACGCCTACGCGGTGGGCACGGTGGATTTCACCGGGGACATGCCGATCATCCTTGGCCCGGACGGGCCGAGCCTCGGGGGATTCGTCTGCCCGGCGACCATCGTCCAGAGCGAATTGTGGAAGGTCGGCCAGTTGAAGCCCGGCGACAAGGTTCGCTTTGTCCGGATGGCGGCCGCGGAGGCGCGCGCTGCGGCGCTCGCGCAGGACGCCGCTGTCGAGACCCTGCAGCCGCCGGCCGCCCGCGACGGCAGGCGACGGCAGGCGCCTCCCGAACCCGCCATCCTGCATTCCACCGTGGCCCGTCCGGGCTCCCCCGCGGTCTGCTACCGCAGGTCCGGCGACAGATACCTCCTGGTCGAGTACGGCCCCCTGGTGCTGGACCTGAACCTTCGCTTCCGGGTCCATGCCCTCCACCAATGGCTCGTGGAGCACCATCTTCCCGGCCTGCTCGACCTCACCCCCGGCATCCGCTCGCTCCAGGTCCACTATGAGCCGCGCCTGCTGCCCCTGGAGCGCCTCATGGAGTCCCTTGTGGAGGCCGAGGAACTGCTGCCCGGCATCGACCAGATGGAGGTCCCGACGCGGATCGTCCACCTGCCGCTCTCGTGGGAGGACGAATCCACGCTCGAGGCGATCCGCAAGTACATGCAGATCGTCCGCAAGGACGCCCCATGGTGCCCGAGCAACCTCGAGTTCATCCGCCGCATCAATGGATTGGACTCGATCGATAGGGTCCGGGAGATCGCGTTCGAGGCAAGCTACCTCGTGATGGGCCTTGGAGACGTCTACCTGGGCGCACCCGTGGCAACGCCGGTCGATCCCCGCCACCGGCTTGTGACGACCAAGTACAACCCGGCGCGCACCTGGACGCCGGAGAACGCCGTCGGGATCGGGGGAGCCTACCTGTGCGTGTACGGGATGGAGGGCCCCGGTGGCTACCAGTTCATCGGGCGCACCTGCCAGATGTGGAACCGCTACCGGCAGACGGAGGAATTCACGGAAGGGAAGCCATGGCTGCTCCGGTTCTTCGACCAGATCAGGTTCTTCCCGGTCAGCCACGCGGAGCTCCTCCGTTTCCGCGACGACTTCATCCAGGGGAAGGCCCGCCTCAGGATCGAGAGGGAGACCTTCCGACTGGGGGACTACAATGCATTTCTCGCCCGGCACAGGGAGTCGATCGAGTCCTTCAAGTCCCGCCAACAGGCGGCCTTTGATGCCGAGCGCCACCGTTGGGAACAGTCTGGCCAGCTCAATTTCTCGGCGGAGGCCGAGGCTGCCGCGGCGCCGGACAAGCCCGACGCCCTTCCGCCCGGCTGCCTTGCCGTGACGGCCCAGATCCCGGGAAACGTCTGGAAGGTGAACTTCGCCGCCGGAGCCTCCGTGCGGAAGGGCGACCCGCTCGCCGTCATCGAGTCCATGAAGATGGAGATCACCATCGAAGCGCCGCGGCCGGGCCGGGTGCGCGAGGTGCTCTGCGCGGAAGGCCGGCCGGTAGGCGCCGGCGAAAGCCTGTTTGTGATCGAAGCCGAATGAAACCGTTGCCCGAGTCCCTCGACATCGCGAGCCTCGCAGGGCGGTATGCGGACGGTTCCACGACCCCCACCGCCGTGGTCGGGGAGATCTGGCGGCGCTCCGAAGAGTGGGCGGATCCGGCGCTGTGGATCCACCGGCTGCCGCTTGCGGATCTGAGGCTGCACGCGGCAAGGGTCGAGGCCAGGGGCCCGGCGGCGCAGCCCCTCTACGGAATCCCATTCGCCATCAAGGACAATATCGACCTCGCGGGGACGCCGACGACCGCCGCTTGCCCCGGGTTCTCCCGGACCCCCGGGCAGTCGTCGCCCGTCGTCGACCGGCTGATCGAGGCCGGGGCCATACCGGTCGGAAAAACCAATCTCGACCAGTTTGCGACCGGCCTCGTGGGAACGCGTTCGCCCTACGGGATACCCCGCAACCCGTTCAGTCCCCTGGCTGTTCCCGGCGGCTCCAGCAGCGGCTCGGCCGTTGCGGTGGCCGCGGGCCTGGTGAGCTTCGCGCTGGGCACGGACACGGCGGGATCCGGAAGAATTCCGGCGGCCTTCAATAACCTCGTCGGCCTGAAGCCGACCCGGGGATGGTGGAGCACCCGCGGAGTGGTCCCGGCATGCCGGTCCCTTGACTGCGTTTCGGTGTTCACCCTCACGGTCGGGGACGCGGTCGCTGTGGCCCGTGTGGCCGGTGGGTTCGATCCGCAGGATCCGTATTCGCGCGAAGGAGAAGGGGTCAGGTTGCAGACATTTGACCTCCGCAGCGGAGGTCAAATGTTGCAACCTGACCCCTTCCTTGCCCGCAGCGGAGGTCAAATATTGCAACCTGACCCCTTCCGCTTCGGCGTGCCCGCACCGTCGCAGATGCAGTGGTTTGGGGACCCGTCCTCGCCGGCCCTATATGACGAGGCCCTGCGGCGGATGGAAGGCCTCGGAGGCGTCCGCGTTGAAATAGACTTTGCACCATTCGCAGAAGCCGCCCGCCTCCTCTACGAGGGGCCTTGGATCGCCGAGCGCTGGG
>CAZGOX010000013.1:0-21328 GCA_964527955.1 uncultured Opitutaceae bacterium
TTGACGGTGATCGTGCCGGTCGCGCTGGCGTTCTTCAGGCTCGTGGAGATGGTGCTCAGGCTCGATGTCTCCGTCGTCCAGTTCCACCCGGAAGGCCCCGGATTGCTGATGGGGTTGTGCCCCGCATCCACCGATCCCGCATTGGTGCTGTTCAGGGCGCCGCCGCCGCCGGAGAGGGTGTCCTGGGACGCGTTCCACGTCCAGTTGTTGCTGTTCAGGTTCTGCAGGGAGGCGTATCCACTATTCAACATCACCGTCCCGTTCAGGGTCAGCGACGACCCGGTCAGGTACAGGGTGGGGTTGCTGTTCAGGCCGAAGGTTCCCGGCTGCGTGGCGATCGATCCGGCGTCGAGAGTGAGGGCGCCGTTCACAGCCAGCCCTCCCTGGGTGTCGCCATAACTTGTCAGGCTCGTCGCGCCGAAGCTGATCAGGTTGAAATTGGAATAGTCGGTCTCGAGGCTGATGACATCCGCCTGCTGTTGCTGCTGGGTCGTCTGGGCGTGGACGACAGAAATCGCGGCTGCCAGAAGCAGCAGCGGCGCCAGCCTGGGCAGGCGATGGCTTCCCGGATGTGCCCGTTCCTTCATGCTGCCAAGTAAATCGACCTTTTTGCCCCGCGCCATAAGGAATATTACGTAGTCCGCGATTCCGGGCGTTGGCACGGGACGCGGCCCCTGGGAGCACGGACCCTCACTGGGCTGCGGCCCCCCCAGCCTTGGCAGCTGCATCCTGCAGCAGCGCAGCTTGTTCCGCAGGCAAGGGAAGACCCGCGGCATCGGCAAGCGCCTGCAGCGCCTCGCTGCGGCGGCTCGTGTCGGCTGCCACTACGGCAATCCAGAATGCCGCCGCAGGATCGCGGCGCTGCGCCTCGGGAAGCCCCGCAAGCAACGTCCAGGCGTCCTCCGGCTTCCGCTGTCTCCATAGGGCTGCCGCCCGGGCAAGGGTGCAGGACTCGATCTCCGTGCCGAGGGTGGCGGCCCGCGCGTATGCCTCGGGAGTGGCTTTGTTGAGGATGCAGCCGGCGAGTATCCACTGGGCGGCGACATCGCGGTCGTCCGGGGCCTGAAGGACCCACTGGCCGTAGAGTGTCCAAAGGTCGCGCAAGTCGCCGCGCGCCGCGTAACTTGTCCGAAGGGCGTCGTAGGCCCACAGGATCTTCGGATTGCGGTCCAGGATCCTGGCAAGGGCAACCTCGGCTCCGTCGGCGTCGTGCCAGGCGTCGGCCAGTCGAACGAGGGCGCGCAACCCGGCAAGGGAATCGCCGCATGCCATGACCGCGTCGCTCCAAAGCCTGTGGCCCCTGGGGACGTCGAACTGAAGGACCTCGAGGTGCGATGACAGCGCAAGAAGCCGCGCCTGGTCGGGCAGCGGCCCCCACGCGCCGTCGCGCAGCAGCCGGTCAAGCCTTGGCAGATCCTGTTCCTCGGCCGTGAGCTCAGTCTCCGTGTCCAACGCAACGGAGTCACCGTGGAGTGCGGCGGGCAAAACCTGAAGCCAGGCAAGCGCATCCTTGCGGCGCCCCATGTCGGCCAGCCACCGGGCCACAAGGGACGCGTCCGAGGGGGGGCCTGCGGCGGCGGCAGACTTGATGCCCTCGACCAGTGCGGTCCATCCCGGAACGGAAGGCGCTCGGAAGTCCGGCCGCGCACCCGGGGCGAATGAGGACAACAGCCACGCAAGCAGCGCCTGGACGCGCTTCGGGTCGTTCTGCCTGGCCGCCTCCGAGAGCAGCTCGATGGCGGCCCGGATCCGGAACGAACGGTTTGAGACGAGGTTCTCCAGCTCCGCCTGGGCGGCATCCCGGGCCAGCGGGTCCTGGCTCCACAGCCGAAGGGATGCGTGGGTGAACCGGGCGTTGAGATCGCCCGGGTCGGCCGCAATCAGTTTTTCCAGCTGCTCGGGGAGTTCGTTTGACCTGCCTTCGGCCGCCGCAACGGCCACCGCAAGCCGGTAGAAGGCGACGTCGTGGCGCGCCGCTTCCGAAAAGCCGGCCATCGCTGTGTTTGCGGTGTCGTTGCGGCCCGCCTTCAGCGCCTCCTGCACGAGCGCCACCCGCACCGAGATGTCCTGGGGGGTGAGTCGCACCAGCTGCTCCCTTGCCAGCAGCGTCGATTCCGGGGAGGCGATCGCGGCGAGGTACTTGACAACCTGGCGCCAGGTGGCCGGGTCGTCGGGAGCGGACTCCGTGGCGCGCCGCAGCGCCAGCAGCATGCTCGTGTAGTCCCTTTCCTGGGCGAAGCCCTCGGCCTGGGCCAGCGCCTCGTGATTCTGCCAACGGAGCCAGAAGGGGCGGCCTGCAAAGTAGGCGCCCGCCCCGATGGCGCCCAGGACAACGAGCAGGGCGAGGGCCCGGACGGTGTCGAACTGGGCCTCCGTCAAGCTGTCGCGAAAGCGATCAAAGGATGACGAAAGTTTCTTCCAGGGGGAGTTCATCGGGTGTGCCGCCGGACATGCTAGTATAATTCATCCATGGCGTAAAGGCACGGGATGGAGGAGGCGCGGGGCCCACGTTTGAAACCAGGCCAGGGCCTCCCGGTCGTCGCGCGTCTCGATTTCCAGGGTCAGGTGGGCCACGTCGCCGCGGCGCCGGCCGTCCAGCACCCGGCTCAGCCTGCGCCAGCGGATCCCGTTTTCGTCCGGGTGGCCGGTCCGCGACCGGTTGAGCTCGGCATCCCAGTGGCAGAAAAACGTGTCGACCGAATGGCCGGCGATGGTGAACCGGTAGGCGGAAAACGTGAGCGGCACGCCACCGATCACCAGGTCGAGGTTCCCCAGGCTTCGGACGAGAGTTCCTCCGGAATAGGGGAGGCATACCGCGGGGTCGTGCCACTCGGGATTCTCGCCGTGGGCGGCGTCGCCCTGCCAGGTGATCAGGTAGGCCCACGCGCGGGTGCCCGTGAAGGCGTCCTGCCAAGCCAGTCCGTCGGCGCTCGTATCGCCCAGCACTGCCTGGGCCTGCCGGGGGACTTCGCTGGGCTGCCAGGAGGGATCGGGCGCCGCGAGCGCCCAGGTCGTGCCGGTCGGGGTACGCCATTCGTGGCCCAGGTACCAGGCCTGGGTTCCGGCGACTGCCAAGGCGGCGCCAGCGATGACGATCCAGGGCCACGCTCCCGTGCGGGCAGCCGACACCGCGGCCGGCGCGGGCCGGGGGGACGGAGCCCCGGATCGGCGGCGCCCGGAGAGCCGGACCGCGAGCGCGGCCGCCATCGACAGGGTCGCCACGAGCTCAACCGTCCCAACCCGGTCGTGCCACCGGGTCTCCTGGGCAATGCCGCGCGCCGCCACGACCCAGGTCAGGAAGGACGTGCGGCCCAGGTTGGCCGCCATGGCCGCGGCAAGGGACCCTGCGAGAAGGATGAACCGGCGCGCCCAGTTCAGCATGAAGAACTCGCCGAAAAAGACGCCGACCATCCCCGCGGCCTGAAGCGAACGAAGGCCGCTGCAGGCCTCGTCGATATTCACAAGCCCGTTGCCGACCGCGATGACGTTGCCGGTCACCACCGCCGGATGACCCGCTGCGGAGACGATCGTGGCGGCAGTCCCCGCGTTGAAGCCCGCCAGGTATGTCGTGATCCAAAAGTTCACCGGCGTGGGCCAAAGAAGGCCGGTGGCGACAAACGCGAGGGGAAGGGCGAGATGCCGGGCCCAGGAGGATCCTCCCGAAAGGGCGGCGGCCGCCAGTGTGATAGCAAGGGCGGCGGCGGCCCCTGCGTACTGGGCGGACGGCCAGAGCGCATTGGCTTCGAGCACCGGGAGCGAGGCGGCCAGCAGCAGCAGGCCGGCTCCCATCGCAGCCCATGCCGCGGCCCGGGCAGGCCCCTCGGGCGCGCGGGGCGCGGGGAGCGTGCGCCACCGCTCCGCCACCAGGTAGGCCGCCAGCAAAGGAACCGCCCAGCCATAGGCCTGGTCCGGCACCACCGACCAGGAGACGCTCCAGCGCAGCAGCAGCGGCACCCATACAAGAGCCATCGCGACGGCCGGCGGCGATGCGACCTTGCGCAGGCTGGGACTCGACATTCGGGAATGGAACCCGATTGGGCCTGCCACGTCAACGCCCCGGCTCTGCGGGCATTGGGAGCATTCGACTGAAATCGGGCAGGGACGCCCGGCCCGGGCGTCCGGGCATGCATTCGGGCCCATTAGTCGTTCCCGGACCCTTCGATAAACTCAGGGCAGGCTTGGCGGGCCGCCCGTCCCTACCTCGAAACGCCTGCATGAGTCAGCTTGTCAAAAGGTACCCAGCGGGAGGTACGGGGCAGTTCGCCCTTGCCCCTGGGGGACGCGAAAAACACGCTGTTGCCGAGTGAAGGCTTTGCGCGCAACCGCCTCAACCCTGGTCCTGCTCATCGGGTTCGCGGTCGGAGCGCATGCGGATGCGGGGGACCTCCATGCCAGGCTGGTCTCCCGGCCCAAGGCCTTCTACCCCCCGGAGTTTGGGCGGGCCGGCGTCGAGGGATCGGTGACAGTCGACTTCATGGTCGGAAAGGACGGAGCGGTGGAAAAGGTCCTCGCCGTGCGGTCCCCGGACCCGAGGCTGACGCTGCTTGCGATGCTGCAGCTGAAACAATGGAAGTTCTCGCCTGCAACAAAGGGGGGAGTACCGGTGAGCGAGGCGATGAGGGTTCCCATGGTCTTCCGTCCGCGCCCGGACTCAACGCCCGGGGCGCTCGCGACCACGGCCATGTCCGACGGGCTCGAGGCCATGAAGTATGGCGACTATGACGATGCGATCTCGGACTTCACCGAGGCTTTGCGCCTCGAACCCGATTCCGCGAAGGTCCTCGCCGAACGCGCCCGTGCGCACGTCCTCCGGGCGGGGCGGGGCGCACCGACCCGCCTCGTCCCCGGCGCCCCGAAGAATCCCCTGAAGGGAACCCTCCCCCTTTCGTCCTGGGAAGGGCCGCGGTACCATGCGGAGGCCCTGCCGTCCTTCCCGGGAGTGACCTCCCAGGTCGAATTCAGCCGGGCCCTGGAGGACTACGATCCGAAGAAGGACCGCGCGGATGCGATCGCCGATCTCACCGAGGCGATCCGGCTCGATCCGGGAAATCCCGAGTACCGCGAGGCACGGGGGTTGGGATTCGAGGTGCTGGGTGACACCACCCGCGCCATCCTCGATTTCGACGCAGAGATCCGGCTCGCCCCTGACCTGGCCGGCGGCTACTCGGCCCGAGCCGCGGCCGAGGAGTCGCTCCACAGGGATGAGGAGGCGCTGGACGACGACGCCCAGGTCCTGCGGATCGACCCGGCAAACGTGGAGGTCCTGTGCGGGACCGCCCATATCATGTATAGACGCGGGGACTACAGCGGGGCGGCGGCCCGGCTCGAGAAGGCGATCGCCGCGAAGCCGGGCCACGTCGACGCCCAGAACCTGCTTGCCTGGCTCCGGGCGGCCTGTCCGGACAAGGCCCTCCGGGACGGGAAGCAGGCGGTGGCCCACGCGACGGAGGCCTGTGCGCAGTCAAAGTGGGGGAAATTCTTTTGCCTGGACACGCTCGCCGCGGCGTACGCCGAGACGGGCGACTTCGACGCCGCCGCCTATTGGGAGACCCAGGCCCTTGCGTTCCCGGTCCGCGCTCCGACGGAGCAGGCGAGAATGCGGGACCGGCTCGTGAAGTACCAGCTTCGCCTTGCGTACCGCGACCCGGCGCCGGACGTGCATGCGAACGCGTGGGAGGACCTCTCCTACCATACGTTTCAGGCCGTATGGGGCACGGTTGAGGACAGTTACTTCGATCCCGCGTTCGGGGGAGTGGACTGGGCCGCGATCCGCGAGAAATACCGCGGCCGGCTCCCCGGGGAGGCCAACATGGCGAAGCTGCGATCGCTTCTCCAGGACATGCTCGGGGAGCTTCACAGGACGCATTTTTCGATCATGCCGGGTGAGAGCGCCGTGTTCGACCCTTCGGAGCGCGCCCGGATCGGCAGCATCGGAACCGAGGAGGCATTCATGGAGGGCAGGGTGGTGTTCACCGAGGTCAGGGCCGGCATGCCCGGGGCGGCGGCCGCGATCAGGCCCGGGGACACGATTCTCAGCCTCGACGGCGTGGAGCTGTCCCCGGTTCTTTCGTCCCTTGTGAAGGCGGGTACTCCGCGCGCGCGCGCGGGACTCTACATGGTGGGATTTGTGCAGTCGCGGCTGGGCGCCGCCGTCGGTTCGAGGATCCGCCTGAAGCTGGAGGCTCCCGGGGGAGGCGTGAGGGAGGTGGCCGTCACCAACGGGCCGGCAGACGGGCTCTGGTCCGAACCGGTGGGAAGTTTTCCCTCGGAACCGGTGAGGATTCTCGCGCGGCGGGGCGCCGACGGTGTCGCCGAGCTCCGATTCTCGGCGTTCCTGCCCCAGCTGATGAAGGAGGTCCGGGGCTTTCTCCGGTCGCTGGCTCCGACGGACGGGCTGGTCATCGACCTTCGCGGGAATCCCGGTGGGATCTCGGACATGGCATGCGGAATCTCCGGCCTGCTGAGCGACCGCGAATTCTCGCTCGGGGTGATGCATATGCGCAAGGGCGTCGAGAACTTCGACGTCTACCCCCAGTCCGCCGCCTTCCGCGGCCCGGTCGCGATCCTTGTCGACGGCCAGTCCGCGTCCACAAGCGAGATCCTGGCCGCGGGGCTCCAGGAGGGCCATCGGGCGCGCATCTTTGGCGAGAGGACGGCGGGCGCCGCCCTGCCCTCGCTGTTTCGGCGCCTGCCGAACGGCGACCTCTTCCAGTACGCGATTGCGGACACGACCACTCCCGCCGGGGCGCTGATCGAGGGCAATGGAGTTGTCCCGGACGAGATCGTCGCGCGGACCCGCGCCGATCTCGCCGCGGGACGGGACCCGGTTGCCGCGGCCGCCCGGACATGGATCGAAAAGGAAGGGCACGGGATATGAGGGCGTTTCTGGCCACGACCCTGTTGGTGTTTCTCGCCGGTGGCAGCTCCGTCCGATGCCCCGCTGCGGCCGATGGCGCAGACGCCGTCGTGGAGCGTTGGATTTCCTCCATCGGCGGAAGGGAGGCACTCGATGCGGTGCGCAGCGACGACGTTCGGGAATCCATGGACTACGGCAAGGGAGGGGCGATCAGCACCATCCACATACTGAGGACGAAGGCAGGCCACACGCGCGAGGAAACTTCAAACCCGGCCTTTGGCACCCTTGTGCAAGGCTGGGACGGCATGGTTGGGTGGCAGCGGAACGACCGCCTGGGGTCCGGCTTGATCGCCCAGGAGGATCTGGGAGGCCTGGTCCAGCAGGACAACATCCTGGCCCCGCTCATGATTGAAAAGATGTACAAGAAGAGCAGGCTCCTGGGACAGGCCCGGCTGGCGGGACGCCCCTGTACCCTCGTGGGGATGACGGGAGGGTCACAGGTGGAGGAAAAATGGTATTTTGACGAGGCGACCGGCCACCTCATCCGGATTGAGAGGCCAGACGGGTCGCGACCGGGCAACCGCGTCACGACCGACTTCCAGGACTATCGCGCGGTCGAACGCCTGGTGATTCCATTCAGGATCAAGACGTTCGACGAAAAGACCTCCGTTGTCCTCACACGGGAAAGCGTCGTGATCAACCCCCACGTGGACGAGGCCAGCTTCATGATCTCGACGGCAAGGCTGATCGAGATCTCGAGAATATCCTTCATTCTTTCGCGCAATGTCGCGCAGGTGGGGGGAGCCGCCATCGAGCGGATTCACTCGAGGGTCAAGCGCATCGCGATCGAGTCGCCCGAGTCCGCGATGAAATTCAGCGAAACAATCTATCAAAGGGAACCCAACCTGTTCCTTCAGGAGATCGACACGCCCGGCATCGGGGGAAAGTGGGAGGGGTTTGACGGCACGGTTCGATGGAGCGGCAGCGACCTCCAGGGGTTTCACCTGCTGGGCGCCGCGGCTACGGCCCAGTGGAAGGCGTTTGGCAAGCTCTCGGACGAGGGGCGCCTCCTGAACCGCCTTCCCCTGCGCCGGATGCTGGGCGCGCGAAAGATCGGCGGCAGGGCGGTGCATGCCGTTGTGCTTTGCGATTTCTTCGCCGAGGCCGGCACCTGGTACTTTGACGACGAGAACGCGCGCCTGTTGCGGCTGACCTCGGTTTTTTCGGACGGGCACGGCCGGCAGGAGACCACCCAGGACTTTTCCGACTTCCGGAGGATCGACGGCGTCGAGCTGCCGTTCGTGACGACGGACACGAATGCGGCGGGCCAGTCCGTGGAGACGATCGTTTCCCTCCAGAACAACGTCCCGCTCGACAACGCGCTCTTCAAGCCCCGGCGCGGAGACTGGTGATCAAAGCCTCGAGTAGATCTTCAGCAACCCGGGGTGGGCGGAAGCCGGGGCGGGGGCCGTGCCGGCACCCAGGCTGTATCGGGTCAGGAGCTGCTCATTTTCCCGGTCGAGCTGCAGGATCTGCAGGATTCGCGAGCGGGCCCGGTCGAGGGCGCCCCGCGCCTGGGGCGCGTGGGCGTCCTTGGGGGGCACGCCGCGCAGGGCCGCAATGGCGTCGTCGAGCCGGCTGAGCAGGCCGCGCTTCCGCTCCATGAGGGCGGGGGCGGCCGGGCGGCGGTGCTCCTGGAGAAACCGGTTCTCCTCCTGGGCGAGCTCGTAGAGCTCGTCGCATATCAGCTGGTGCTGCTGCAGGGCTTCGATGAGGGTCATGATTCTGGAGGAGGGCTGCCCGGGGCCGGCCCGTGGGCCGACAGGCCCGGGGCGAGCAGCGTCGTCATTCGGTGGTTGATGTCGTCGCGCCAACCGAGCTGGTTCATCCTCCATTTTGCCATCTGCGTCAATTCCCCTATGGAGGCCGGCGGCGGCGGCGAGGCCGGGATCCTTGAGGCCGCGTCCAGGATCGCCTGGTAGGTCGCGCGTGCGCGGTCGGCTTGAAAGAGGCGGTCGTAGCACAGGCCGACCTGATACAGGATCGGCAGCCGCCAGGCGGGATCCTGGGAAAGGGCGGCCAGGTAGCTGTAGATGGCGAGGGCGTTCACGGTGTCCCCATTCTCAAAGAGTGAGTTTGCCAGCTGGTTGCCGGCGCGGCGCTGCCAGTAGCTCCACCGGCGGGCGTCTCCCTGGCTGTGCCCGTGCTCGGCCTTGAGGAGCTTGAGGGTCACCGCCATGGCCTCCTGCGGGCGGTTCAGCGCTCCGAGGGCCGTTGCGAGCATGTACCGGGCCTCCGGCACATTTTCGTCATTGGGCCATTCCTCCAGGAAATTGCGGAGGGTCGTGACGGCGCCCGCCAGGGCGCCCGCGTTTTCCTGGGCGCAGCCGGCCATGAAGTGCGCGCGCGCGCGGTCGGACGGCGCGAGGTCGAGCAGGCGGACGCGGGCGAAGAACTTGCCCGCCTGGTCATAGTCGCCCGCCTCGTAGTAGGTCTGCGCGATCTCGAACTGGGCGGTCTTGGCGAGAAGCGTGTAATGCTCGAACCCCTGGCTCGGGAGCTTCAGGGTGGAATTGATGACGCCGTAGAAGCGATTCAGCGCCAGCTCGTTTGCCCCCATGTCGCGCAGCGTCCGCCCCAGGTCGAGAAAGGCGTCGGGCACACGGATGTCGTCGGGGTACTGGGCGACAAACTTCTCATAGATGGCAGCGGCCTTCGTGAGCGCCCCGGCCTTGCGATACATGTGCGCCAGCCCGAGAAGCGCAGACTTCTTGTCGGTGAGGCCGAAGTCCGCGCGGTTGAGGACCTGGCGATAGGCGATCTCCGAGGTCGGGTAATCGCCCTTCGCGGCCAGATTGGCGGCGAGGTGCAGCAATCCGTTCGCCTCCGGAACGTCGGACAGCGACGCCTCCTGCCCCGGACCCTGCTGCGGCGCCGGCGCCGCGGGCGCGACGACGGCCGTGGGGTTGAACTTCCCCGCCGGCAAGTCCCCGAACGACCTGAGCGGCAAGAGCGCTGCAAAGGCGCACAGCGCGCATCGGGCGTTGCGGAGGACGGGCGGGCGAAGAATCATTGCAATTGTTCCGTGTAGGTGGCGCTGCTGCGGGGAACTGTCCTAGGCGTCGCCTGGGCGCCCTGGGCCTGGCCCGACGCATTCACATCGTTGGAAGGCGACTCGACCCCTGGAAACTGGAAGTAGGGGAGGTAGTCCTCCGGGCGCACCTTGGATGCGACGTCGTCGGGAAGAATGGCAGGGGAAGGAGGCGGTGGCGGCGGGGCCGCTACCGGATTCGGGCGAACCTCGTCCTTCTTCGCCACCACCGTGGCCGCGGATGCGGTGGGCGGTGCTGGCTTGGAAGTGGCGACGTCGGATGCTTTGCCATCGGAATTCACGGCCCGCAGTTTGGGCGGACCGCCTGCCGGTGGACGAACGGACAAGTCCGGTGGGGGAAGGGCGTCCTGAAATCGCAGCTGGGGTGGGCCGATATAGCGCAGGTACGCCCGCGAGGGCCCGGCGGAAGAGTGACTCAGGGGCGTGTCGTCGCGGTCCGCTGCTGGCGACGGGCACTGGGCTACCTCGCTCGCAAGTGACGGCAACAGCAACGAAAGATACAGCCACGCCCTGCGTCCCTTCGCCGGTCCCGGCGGTGTTACGCGGTGGTTCATGAGTTATGCTCCGGTCCATAGTTATGGAACGTTCTGATTCAGCCCGGTTCCTAAATCGACCGCCGGCCGGGAAGCTGGAGAAGAAACCGCAGCCGCCCGATGAATAAAAGTTAACCTCTTGTCATCCAGCGATTCCGGACACACCGACCTCGCGGCCCTTGGCGTCCAGCAGCCGGCGCAGGCAACGGCCCAATTGGTCGAGCGTATAGGGCTTGCTGATGAAGTCCTTCTGGCCCAGCCGCTCAAACTCAGTGCGCGCCTCGGCGGAAAGATGGCCGGTCAGGACGAGCACCTTGACGCTCGGTCGCCGCTGGTTGATCACCTTCAGGACCTCAAGCCCGTTGGCCCCGGGCATGTTCAGGTCCAGCAGCACGGCATCGATGACGCAGGCCGGGTCGCAGATCAGGTTGATCGCCTCGAGGCCGTCCCCGGCGCTGGTCACCCGGTAGCCCTTTCGCTTGAAGGCGATCTTCAGGAGGCTGCGCAGCGGATCCTCATCGTCCACAACAAGAAGCGACTCTGTTCCTCCGGGCGAAGGGCTTGCGGCAACGACGGCCTTCGCGGTCGCGGCACTCTCGGCAAGGGGCAGGTACACGCGGAACGTGCTGCCGACCTTTGGGACGCTCTCGACCTGGATATGGCCCCGGTGGTTTGCCACGATCCCGTGGACGACCGCGAGCCCGATTCCCGTGCCCTGGTTGCCGGTCTTCGTGGTGAAAAACGGCTCGAATATCCTGGCCTTGACCTCGGGAGTCATCCCCATGCCCGTGTCGGCGACCTGCAGGCAGGCATAGGCCCTGTCGGCGGCACCGGCAAAGGCGTCGATTTCGGGGCCTTGAACCACGGAGGTGCTCACGGTGATGGTGCCTCCCGAGGGCATTGCATCCCTCGCGTTCACGCACAGGTTGAGCACGATCTGCTCGAGTTGGTTCTGGTCGGCCAGCAGGGGGGGGAGAGCATCCTTCAGCTGAAGGTCGAAGGTGACCGTGCGCGGGAAGGTCTCCGCGAGCAGGCCCACGAGGTCGCGCAGGAGCTGGTTCAGGTCGAGCGGGGTGGAGTGGACCTCCGTCTTCCGGCTGAACGTGAGAATCTGGCGCACGAGCCCCGTCGCCCTCTGGGCGGCGCGGCGGATCTCGCGAAGGCTCTTGTCGAGCGATGGGTTGCCGTTCGCCTGCATCTGGCTGAATTCCGCATAGCCCAGGATCACCGCCAGGAGGTTGTTGAAGTCGTGCGCAATGCCGCCCGCCAGCGTCCCGAGGCTCTCCATCTTCTGGGCCTGCCGCAGGTCCTCCTCAAGGCGCTTGCGCTCGGTGATGTCCTCGCGGAGGCAGAGGAAATTGCTGATCTGGCCCGCGGAATTCCTAAGGCAGGAGACCTTGGTCGACTCCCATATGACGGAACCGTCTGCGGCCTTTCGGCTGAGCTCACCCTGCCAGTCGCCGCCGGCCCGGATGACCGACCAGAACCTCTCGTAGTCCTCGTCCGTGGCATGTCCCTCCCGCAGGACGGGGATGTTGCGGTCGAGAATGTCCTCAAGGGTCAGGCCCGAGACCTCGGTGAACTTCGGGTTGACGTACTGGACCCGCCCCTCGGCGTCCGTGATCACCATCCCCACGGGGCTCTGCTCGACGGCCCGGGAAAGCTTGTAGTACAGCTCCTCGGCAAGTCTCTGGCGTGTGATGTCGTGGCCGATCGCCCGCACGGCGACGGGGGTCCCCTCGGAGTCGAAGAGGGACAGCTCCTCCCAGGAGATCCAACGCCAGCCCTGCGGCGTGAGCCAGCGATGGCTCGATGCGGCTGCGTGCGGGGGCCTTGCGAGCTCGGCCTCGGCGGCCTCATAGGAGGCGAGGTCGTCGGGATTGATGAAGCGCGTCGTGTCGCTGCCGGCGAGTTCATGCAGGGGCTGGCCGAACTTGCGGGCAAAGGCGCCGTTGGCGGCAAGGATCCGGCCACACAGGTCGCGGCAATAGGCCGGAGTCGTGCTGGTAGCCCACTCGCCCAGCAGGTTGACCGCCGGATGGGCGTCTGGCGGCTCTGCGGCGGCGACTGGGGATTCCCGGTTCATGGCCATCTAGGCGTCACTTCACAGGCGCGCTCAGCCCGCGGTGGCCGCCAACTGCGACGACCGCCCGAAATTCCTGGGCAGGCTCGTGCGGACAACCTGGACGCCGGCCTCGTTGTCCTCGCCGTAGAGAAGCTTCCAACCCGAGAGGTTGACCCATGAGTCCACGGCGACGGGCTCGGTCATCTCGAAGCCTGTGGGTACGCCCGCGTAGCGCGTCAGGTGGTCGGCAAGCTGGACTGCGGCGGCGTAGAGGTGATGGCAGGGCGCCAGCTCGGGCTCGGTGTGGTATCTCACCGCAAACACCAGCTCCTCCGCGAGCTGGTGCCTTTCGAGGTAGAAGGCCCCGATTTGCGTGTGATCCCATCCTATCAGCTGCCTTTCAAGGGCGCACGCGTCCGCCGTCGTGGCCAGGGGGGTTGAGGCCACCGCCATAAGCTGTTTCGGAAAGGCATGGGCCATGACGATCTTGCCCACGTTGTGCAGCAGGCCGGCCAGGTAATGGGTGTCATCGTCGCCTCCCGCCTCGATCCCGCGCAGGATGTCGCGGGCGAGCGTGGCCGTGCCGATGCTGTGGGCCCAGAGCTTCTTCCAGAGCTGCGGCGGAATCTTCGTGGACTGCAGGCGCTCGAGTTCCTCGATGATCGGGGTCGCCAGCGCAAGTTCGCGCAGCCTTCGAAGGCCCAGGAAGAAGATCGCGTCCTCAAGGCTGCTGATGTGGGCGGACAGGCCGAAGTAGACGCAATTGACCATCCTGAGCAGACGCGAGGACAGCGAGGGGTCGGCGCGGATCACCCCAGCGATCTGGGAGGACATGCTCTCCTCCGCGTTCACCACCTTGAGCAGCGCGACGTTGACGGTCTGCAGGGAAGGCAGCTTCGGGCACGCATTCAGGCGCCGGCAGATCTCCTCCTTCGTGAAAGGGGGATCTGCTTCCGTTGCGGGCGGTGGTGAGGTCGGCATGTGGTTTGTGGCGCACGGGTACGGCACCGCGAACCAGGCGGGCGGTACTCGGCTGAATGGAGTGATCGGCCCACCCCCCCGGTGGTTGAGCCTTTTGTTCAAGTTTGGTGCGGTTGTGCCGTTTAGCCCCGACGCAGCGTGATGCCGACACCCGATCGTATTGCGAATCTCCGACGAACACCCAGCCACGCTTGAGCCGTTTCAGCCCCGGACCGGGACCATGGCCCCGCCGGGGATCCGGCGCGTGCGCGTCTATCACTTCTGCCCCTGGGCCGGCAGGCTGCAGGACGGCGGAGAATTCCTGCGAGGCCTTCCGGACCTTGACCTGACCGGGCGGGTTTCAAACCCGAGGGACGCGGCCCTGTTGCGAATGGCCCGCCTCGACTGCGACTGGCACGGCGAAAACGTGCGCGCCCTCGGTGCCATGCAGGAGGATGGATTGACCTTTGAGGGCATCGGCGTCCTCGGCGTCCCTGGACTTGCCGACCTGGCCGGGGCGGCCGTGCGCGAGGGCGAGGAGGCGTGGTTCGTGATCACCGGCCAGCACGCGCAGAAGCTGGGCGGGCCGGCCGGCCGGTTGCTGGCAGCCTACGCAAGGAGGGGAATCCGGACGCTTTACTACGCCTTTGACGAGGTCAGCCGCTCCGTCGCGAACTTCGCCGAGATCGCACCCCACCTGGCCGTGCTGATCCACGACGAACTCCCGCTGGCCCCCGCGCCCCTGCCTGCCGGCTGCATTGCGATCCACCGCAGCTGGGTTGCCAACCTCGTGCCGTTTGCCGCGCCCTTCTGCGAGGTGCCGGAGGAGAGGATCCTCTTCGTTGGATCCCGGCTCGGGCTCACGCCGCACCGGCAGCGCCAGATCGACTTCCTCCGGGCGAGGTTCAAGGACCGGTTTGTGGCGATCTGCGATCACTCCCTGCCGGTTGCGGACCGGCTCGCCCTTTCGTCGCGGTTCAAGGTGAGCGTGTGCCCGGAGGGCCGCAAGTTCACAACCCCGGCGATGCAGGCCACCCACACGGACCGGCCGTTTTGGTCGGGCTGCCTGGGGCTCGCCCCGGTGAGCGAGGACTCACGCGGGGGAGGAAGGCTTGAGCACCTGCACCGGGAGCGCCTCATCTGGCGCTATCCCCACGGCGACCTGCGGGCGCTGGCGGCGGCCTGCGAGGAAGCCCTTGCCGCCGGACCCGGGGAGCGCAGGCGGGTGTACGACCACTTCAACCGCCACGAGACCATAGGCACGGTCGTGGCCGGTGCCATCCAGGCCGCGGGGCCGTGTCCCTGACTCCGACGCCGATGCTCTCGAAGACCCAAGCTGAGCGGATGCGGGCGGCGGCCCTGCTCCAGATCGCCAACCGCTTTCGGGAGGCCGGCGAAATCTACGAGCGCCTGCACGCCGCGGCCCCCGACGACTTCCAGGTGAACCACCTGCTGGGGGTGCTGCGCCAGCAACAGGGAAGGCCGGCCGAGGCCGTGGCCCTCCTGACCAGGGCCAGGCGCGCCGTCCCGTTTTCAGCCCCGACCGTGATGTGCCTTGGTCTTTCCCTGGACGCGCTTGGGCGCAACGCGGAGGCCGAAAAGCTGCTGAAGCTCGCCGTGAGCCTTGACCCAAAATGCGCCGAAGGCCTTGTAAACCTGGGAGCCCACCACGGCAAGCGAGGCCAGATCGAGGAGGCGATCAAGCACTACCGGCGCGCCCTGGAACTCCAGCCCGACTATCCCCAGGCTTGGAGCGGCCTTGGCACGGTCCTTCATCTTGCCGGGCGGTGCGGCGAGGCGGTGAGCTGCCACAGCCGGGCGCTGCAGCTCGACCCCCGCGACCGCATGGCCCACTTCGGGAGGGGCCAGTCGCTGCAGGCGCTGCACAGGATCGACGAGGCCCTGGCGGATTTCGACGCCCATCTATTGATTCGGCCGGAACACCACGAGGCCCGAAGCTTCAGGCTGTTCCTGCTCAACTACCGGGACGATCTTTCGCGCGAGGCCGTGTTTGCCGAGCACCGGGCCTACGGGCGGGCGGTCGAGGAGGATCCGGGCTGCCGGGCGGGGGAACCCAGCTTCACGCAGACTCCGGACCCGGACCGACCGATCCGGCTCGCATTCCTCTCCCCGGACATGCGGGGGCACTCGGTGAGTTATTTCCTGGAGCCGCTCCTGCGGAATCTCGATCGCCGGCAGTTCGAGGTCATCCTGTACCACGACCACTTTTCAGTCGACGCGGTGAGCGAGAGGCTTCGCGCCGGAGCCTCGGTCTGGCGGCAGCTCTGCGGGCAGGCCGACAGCGTGGCCGAGGAAGCCATACGGTCGGACAGGCCGGATGTGCTGTTCGACCTTGCGGGCCATACGGGCTTCAACCGGCTCGAGCTCTTTGCGAGGCGCCTTGCGCCCGTGCAGGTCACCTACCTCGGATATCCAAACACGACGGGCCTGGCGGCCATGGACTACCGGTTCACCGATTCCGCCGCCGATCCTCCGGGGGATTCCGACGGGTTGAGCGTCGAGCGGTTGGTGCGCTTTGCGCCGACTGCGTGGTCCTATCTTCCCCCCGCGGATGCCCCGGACCCCGTGCGCCTGCCGGATGCAGGCGCCGTCACCTTTGGTTCGTTCAATGTGCTTTCCAAGGCAAGCGCCCGGACTCTCGGGCTCTGGCGGAACGTGCTGGAAGCGGTGCCGGGTTCCCGCCTCGTGCTCAAGAGCTCGGGAATGGATCCCGGATACTGGAAGGGGCGCCTTGCCGGGGCGGGAATCCCGGTCGAGAGGGTGGAGCTGCTTCCGATGGCTCCCGGAGTCACGGAACACCTTGCCCGCTATGGATTGGTGGACATCGCGCTGGACTGCTTCCCCTACCACGGGACCACGACGACCTGCGAGGCGCTTTGGATGGGAGTGCCGGTGGTCACGCTTGCCGGCGACCGCCATTCCTCGCGCGTCGGGGCGAGCCTCCTCTCCGCGGTCGGCCATTCCGAGTGGATCGCCTCGACCCCCGGGGAGTACGTCCGCATAGCCGCCGGCCTCGCCGCCGACCCGGGACGGGTCCGGGCGCTCCGGACCGGGCTGCGCGATGAAATGATGCGCTCGCCCCTCCTCGATCATCGGACCCATGCGAGGCTCTTTGGGGAGGCGGTCCGTTCCTGCTGGGCGGATTGGTGCGTCTCCCGGAAGTCCGCCGCGGCCCCGGCCATGGCCGCATGCCCATGAGCGCACGCCAGACCTTCGCCTGGCTCCAGGAGGCCCTCGACCTGCACCGCGCGGGGCGGCTCGACGAGGCCGCGGTTCGCTATGCCCGCGTCCGGGCGGGTGCGCCAAGAAACTTTGATGCGCTCCACCTGGGCGGGACGCTGGAGCTCCAGAGGGGACGGGCCGCCGAGGCGGTGGCGATGTTGGAGGCCGCGCGCCGTCTCGACCCGAGGTCGGCGGTCTGCGCGATGAGGCTGGGCGTGGGCCTGAACTCCCTTGGGCGCCCGGCCGAAGGCGAGGCCGTCCTGCGGACCGCCACCATGCTTGACCCAAAGCTCCCCGAGGCGTGGCTGCATCTCGGCCACGCCCTTGAGCAGCTGGGCCGGATGAACGAAGCCGAAGCGGCGGCGAGGCGTGCGCTGTCCGAAAAGCCCGATCACGCGGAGGCCTCCGACTATCTCGGGGCGATCCTGGTCGCCACCCGCGGCCACGCGGCCGCCGAGCCTCACTTTGCCCGCGCCGTGGAACTTGAGCCAGGCTTTGCGCGGGCGTGGTGCAACCTGGGCATTTGCCGGGTGTACCTGGGCAAGCTGACCGATGGGATCCATTGCTTCAATCGCGCCCTGGCGCTCGAGTCGGGCCTGCATCACGCGTATGCGGGCCGGGGCCTGGCGCTCGAGCGGTGCCATCACATCCGGGAGGCGGTCGAGGACTATGGCCGCGCGGTGAAGGGCAACCCGACGGACTGGCAGGCGCGCAGCGCGCGGCTGATGGCGCTTCACTACCTGGACGGCGTCCGCCCTGGCGACCTCTTCAGGGAGCATGCGGCCTTTGGCGCGGCCGCCGGCGGCCCGCGCGAGAGGGTTCCGGCACCTGGGAACACCGCCTACCCCGAGCGCCGCCTCAAGGTGGGGTTCCTGTCCCCCAACCTTCGCGCGCATTCGGTTGCGTACTTCTTCGAGCCGATCCTGGCGAACCTGGACCGGGAAGCGTTCGAGGTCACCTTGTACCACGACCACCCCAAGCTCGACGCCACGTCAGGGCGCCTGCGGGCCCTCGCATCAAATTGGCGCCATGTCGCAGGTTTCACCGACTCCGCCCTCGAGGCCCTGGTGCGCGCCGACGGGCAGGACATCCTGGTCGACCTCGCCGGGCACACGGAACTCAACCGCATGGCGCTCCTCGCCCGGAGGATCGCCCCCGTGCAGGCCACCTACCTGGGATACCCGAACACCACGGGGCTGGTTTCCATGGACTATCGCCTGACGGATGGCATCGCCGATCCGGCTGGCGAGGCGGACCTGCTTTGCACGGAGCGTCTCGTGCGGCTTGCGCCCACCGCGTGGACCTATGCCCCGCCGCTGGAGGCCCCCGACCCTGCGCCGGCGCCATCCGCCTCCGGGGCCCCGGTGACTTTCGGGTGCTTCAACAACTTCGCGAAACTCACCGACCAGGCTCTTGTCCATTGGGCCGGGCTGCTTTCCGCGGTGCCGGGCTCGCGCCTGGTGATCAAGGGAGGAGGGTTGGGGTCCCCGGCGCTGAAGGCTGGGGCCCAGAAGCGGATGGAGGCCGCGGGATTTGCGCCCGGCGCGGTCGAAATGCTGGAGCGCACCCAAGGCCAGGCGGAGCACCTCGGCAAGTACGCGCGGGTCGACATCGCGCTCGACACCTTCCCGTACAACGGGACCACCACCACGTGCGAGGCGCTGTGGATGGGGGTCCCTGTGGTCACGCTCTCCGGCGACCGGCATTCGAGCAGGGTGGGGGCGAGCCTTCTCAATGCATTGGGACGGCCGGAATGGATCGCGGGCGACTGGGCGGACTTCGTCCGGAAGGCAGCCGCGCTTGCCGCAGACCGCCAGGGCCTTGCGGCCGGACGGGCGGGCCTGCGCGAGGCATTTCGGCGCTCGCCCTTGTTCGACCATGCGGGACAGGCCCTCCGGTTTGGCGAGGCCCTGCGGGCCATGTGGCGGTCCTGGTGCGCCTCCGTCCCGACGAAATCCGAACGCAGGGTCGCGTAGCCCATGCCCTGGCCCTTCAAGAAGATCACGATCCTCGAGGTGTCGCCCCACGGCGATGCAATCCAGGATGCTGAATGGCCGGAACATCACCCGATCGGGGGCAGCGAGACGGCCAGCATCCGCATGGCCGCCGCGCTGCGCCGCCTGGGCTTCGAGGTCGAGCTGGTCACCAAGGCGGAAAGCCTGAGGGACCATTCCTGCGATGTGTTCATCGCGAGCCGGGCCTGGAGGCTGTTTCACGAGGGGGTCAGGCCCGGAAAACTCAACTACCTTTGGTGCCATGACGACGTGAACGCCCCGCTGGGGACGGAATTCAAGGACCCCGCCGTGTCGGGCCGCGTGCTCTCCCAAGTGACGGCCATGGTATTCCTTTCCTATTACCAGGCCCATGGATGGATGGACGCGTTCAAGATTCCAGCCACCAAGATCATGATGGCGACGAACGGCATTCCCTACGAGCGCTTCAAGGTCGATGAGACAAGGCTCGCGGTCCGGCCGAGGCGGGCCTTCTTCTCGTCGACGCCGTTTCGCGGACTCAACCTGCTGCTCCATGCATGGCCGCTCATACGGCAGCAGGTTTCCGGGGCCGAGTTGCATGTGTTCAGCTCGATGAAAGTCTACCGCGACGAGGATCCGGAGCAGTACCGGGAGATGTACCGGCAGGCGACGACGATGCCCGGGGTGGTCTACCACGGATCCGTCGGGCAGGCCGCGCTTCGCGACGTCATCACCGGGTGCCGCGTGCTGGCCTACCCCTGCACCTTCCGCGAAACCAGCTGCATCACGGCGATGGAGGCCATGGCGGCCGGATGCGGGGTGGCGTCCACATCCATCGGGGCCCTCCCGGAAACCGCATGGCAAAACCCCATCGTTCCCGCCGGGGACGGGTGGCTCCAGCAATGGTGCGTGGAGGTCTGCCGGCTCCTTGTGGACAACGAGTACTACGCGCATGTGGCCCGGCAGAACCGGGCCGTCGCCAAGTTCTACGACTGGGAAGCCGTGGCGACCCGGGCCCTGTTTCGATTCCGCACGGATTGGATGTCGGCGAAGTGAATCCGGTCATGAAAAAAATCCTCTTTGTCACGCATGAAGCCGCCCGGACCGGGTCGCCGCTAAACTTGCTTAGGTTTCTGCGATGGCTGCGAAAGAATACAGCGCAGGAATTCGAGGTGCTCGTGGCAAAAGACGGGCCTCTTGTGGCCGATTTTGCAAAGTTGGGACCGGTGCATGCCCCCTGGACCCTGGCGCAGAAGTCCGAATCCGACCTTCGCAGCTTCCTGGAGCGGTTCGGGCTCATCTATGCCAACAGCTGCTGTAGTGCCGGCCTGGTCGAAAGCCTGCCCTTTGGGGACGCGCCAATTGTGACCCACGTGCTCGAGGTCATGGATGACAGCATCGACGCCCTGGGCCTCAAGAATCTCGCCGCCATGATTCGATTCTCGAATAGATTCGTCGTCTCCACGAAAGCGGGCGCCAGGGATCTTGAACGCCGATTCGGCGTTCCCACAGAGCGAATGAGCATTCATTACTGCATGGTCGACGACGAATCGATCCTCGGCGGAGTCTCGGCGGAACAACGGGCCGCTTTGCGAAGAAAGGAAGGCATACCGGAGGACGCCTTTGTGGTCGCCGCCTGTGGAAGCGTGGAGATGCGGAAGGGTCCCGATCTCTTTGTGCAGATCGCAACCCGTTTTTGCAGGGAATTTGGAGGCGAACGCCCGATTCGATTCATCTGGATCGGTGGCACGCGGGATTTCGATCTCAACCGGTACCTGCGCCGCGACATCCAGCGTCTGGGCTTGGCGGAGCAGGTTGCGTTCGTGGGCGAATTGGAGAACCCAGGCAGTCTGCTCGCGCTCAGCAATGTCCTATGCGTGACGGCAAGGGGGGAGGCCCTGGCGATGGCGATGATGGAGACGGCGTCGCTTGGGGTGCCGGTGGTCTACTTCGATGGGGCCGGGGGAGCGGGGGAGTTCTGTTCCCAAGGAGGGGGGTGCGGAGTGCCCTATCTGGATACAGACGCCATGGCCGCAAAATGCCGGGAATTCATGGTGAACCCTGGCAGCGCAGCGACCATGGGGCGTCAGGGCATCGAGACAGTCCGGAAGGGCTTCTCGGTCGATTCGGTCGCACCAGGGCTGTGGAACGAGGTCAATTCATGGCTCCAAAGGCCGCCGCCGATGTCCCCTTTCCGCGCCTCCGGATGCAGCCTTGGCGATATCTTCGCAAGTTGGAACTTGGACGATTCTCCGGACGCCGAATACGTGCGGGCCACCTCGGAACGAAACACATCCTTCCGCGAGGCGCGGACGCTTGTCGATCAGGGCCGATTATCCGAGGCGGTCGCGGTACTGATCCGGGCAGCGCGACCGCGCAGCACGCGGGATTTGGAAGGTATCCAGGAGACGCTCGTGGACATTGGCGGCGAACTCAAGCGGTTGGATCCGAAGAAGGGGGACTACCTCATGCGGGAGGCGGAAAAACTGGGCCAGATGACAGGCAGGTCTGTAGAGGAGATTCGCGCCGACCTTCCGAACAACTCCAGGCGACCCGAATTTGCAGCCAGCTAAGCGGGGGCGGGAA
>CAZGOX010000013.1:21428-23007 GCA_964527955.1 uncultured Opitutaceae bacterium
CTTCCGAACAACTCCAGGCGACCCGAATTTGCAGCCAGCTAAGCGGGGGCGGGAAAATTTTTCCGCAGGGGACGGCCGAATCCATGCCAGACATCCATGCGGATGAGAGCGGCTAAAATTAGAAGCAATACCCTATGTAGGTCAGGTGGTTATGAATGAGGCCAACGGCGAGGCCTGATAGTTGCTATTTGGAGACGACTCATGCCCCCCGCCTCCGTTCTGTCCTCTTCCTGGCATGGCACGGCCTTGCCCGGTCCGGTGCATGCCCCGCAGGGTCCCCAGGGGGAGCCGCTGGTATTGATCTTCACGGACGATCCGGAACGAGGCGGAGTCGCGCAGTACAATCATGCGCTGCTCCTGGCCCTCGTCGGATCCGGGTTTCGCGCGGCCTGCGCCCAGGCGCCGAGCAATAGTCCTTTGATCGATGCCCAGCGGGCCGCGGGGGTGGAGCACCATTGGCTGCCCTATGATGCGCAAGGGACCGAGTTTTCCGTTTCGATCAGGGACATGGCGACTCCGAAGGCCATTTTCGAGTCTGCGCGACCGGCGCTGATCATTTTCAGCGATTGCTGCCCCGTGTCCAATCTTGCAGCCAAGCATGCGGCGATGGCGTTGCGGATTCCCTTCGTCATCGTCGTGGGATTTGTGGCGGAGTATCTCGTCGGGCAGTCGCGGGGCCTTCTCGGGCTGGTTCAGCGACACTACGCCAGGGCCCGCGCGGTGATTGCCGTCTCTGAAGAAAACCTGCAGCTCCTGCGGCGTGGCTTCGGTCTGGCCGACGACAGGGGAACCGTCATTCACTACGGCAGGCCGGAGGCATTTTTTGCGGCACCGGACCCCGTTCGACGCCGGCGGTTGCGCGCCGAGCTGGGAATTCCGGAGGGTGCCGTCGTTGCGTTGACCGCCGCGAGGCTCGCTTCCACCAAGGGCTACCAATACCAGATCGCGGCAATCGAGGAGCTGGATCGGCGGGGGGCGTTGGCGAACAACCGCTTTGTCTGGCTCGGCGAGGGTGAGCAGCGCGCGGCCTTGGAGCAGGAGATCAGGCGCCATCATTGGGAAACCACGGTCACCCTGGCCGGGCAACGCTGGGACATGCCGGAATGGTACGACATCTCGGACCTCTACCTGCTCCCGTCGGAGAATGAAGGAATGCCTCTTTCAATCATGGAGGCCATGGCCAAATCCCTGCCCGTGATCGCCAGTGCCATAAGCGGCATTCCCGAGGAGCTTGGCGCGACCGGAAAGCTCCTGCCGGATCCAAAGGTCCGCCGCAGGCACGCCGTCCAGGAGCTGGCACGGACCATCGAGCTGTGGACGAGGGACGCGGAATTGCGCCTGCGGATCGGCGCCGCGTGCAGGCAGCGCGCCGAGCTGCTTTTCCGCGAGGAGTCGATGCTTGGGAAGACCCTGGCGATTGTCTCCGATGCGCTGCCGATGAATGTTGGAACGATTGAAAACAACGTCTACCGCCTCGCCTGAACCCGATGAATACCGACTTCCCTCCGCTCCCCGCCGACCTTGCCGTGCCGGCTGGAATTCAGCCCCGGGTTTGCATTGTCAGCGGTGAATTCGTCGG
>CAZGOX010000014.1:0-22729 GCA_964527955.1 uncultured Opitutaceae bacterium
CGGAACTGGGACTGCGACACTGACGATCACCGTCGCGGCCGCCGGTGTCGCGCCCGTCATTACGAGTCCGGCCGCCGCGGCCGGCACCATCAACACGACGTTTGTCACCTACACGATCGCGGCTACGGGTTTGCCCACGAGCTTTGCCGCGACCGGTCTTCCCGCCGGCCTTGCCGTGGATTCGACCACGGGAATGATCACGGGCACGCCGACGGCGACGGGCGTTTCCGTCGTGACGCTGGACGCGACCAATACGACCGGGACGGGAACGGCATCGCTGACCATCACCATTGCTGCAGCCAGCGTGGTGCCTGTCATCACGAATCCCGTCAACAACCCGACCGGCACGGTCGGAACGGTGTTCCCGAGCTATCCGATCGTGGCCACCGGGTCCCCTACAAGCTACACCGCGACCGGGCTGCCAACCGGGTTGAGCATCGACCCGGTCACGGGCGTGATCAATGGCACGCCGACCGAGTCCGGGACCTTTGTGGTGACCATCACCGCCACGAACGCGACCGGAACCGCGAGCACCACGCTGACCATCGTGATCGCGGCCGAACCCACCAGCTGGATATCGAGCTTTTCAGCCCGCGGCCTGACGGGCCCGGGAGACCAGGTCCTCATCCTTGGCTTCTGGGGTGCGGGCACCAACGCCACGTACCTGCTGGAGGGCGTCGGGCCGCCGCTGGCCAACTACGGAGTCCCGAATGTCCTTGCCGATCCGACGCTGGAGTTGTTCGACGCTGGCGCAACCTCCCCGACCGCATCCAACAACGATTGGGAGGTCAACCTGACCGGCACGCCTGATGCGGCAGCCATCGTCGCGACCTCGGCGCAGGTGGGTGCGACCCCGCTCGTGAGCGGGAGCAAGGACTCCGCGCTGCTGGCCACCCTGGCCGCGGGCGGGTACACGGTGGAGGTGGCTGGAGCCAACGGCACGACCGGCACGGCCCTCGCCGCGGTGTACGATACCGACGTCTCGCCCGGCGCGGGGATCCTTGTCGGGTCCGCCCGCGGGATTATTCCGGCCGGAGGCGGTGTCATCATCGCCGGATTGTACATCTCGGGGAGTGTGCCGATGACGGTGCTGATCCGCGGTACCGGACCGACTCTTTCGACCTTTGGCGTGGCTGAAGCCCTCGCGGACCCGTCGATCACGGTGTACTCGGGACAAACCGCACTCGCGACCAACAGCGGCTGGGGAACCCCGAGCGGTTCGGCTGCGCAGATCTCGAGCACCGGAGACCGGGTTGGGGCGTACCCGCTGACGTCCGGAAGCAAGGATGCGGCCGTGATCCTGACCCTCCAGCCCGGAGCCTATACGATCGTGGGGTCGAGCGCCAGCGGCGGGACCGGGGTGATGCTCATCGAGGCCTACAACGCCAACTGAGTGGATCGACCAGGTTGACGAGCGTGCGCGCGCCATTGGGGCGGGCGCACGCGGCAACCGGGCCGACTTCCTGACGGGTTTGATGGAGCGGCATGAGAAGGCCGCGTGGATGCTCCGGTCCCAGCTCGACACGGAGGAAGAGGGTTCTGACTAGGTCCCGGATCGCAGATCCGGATTGTCAGTCGGCCGCCAGGGCAAAGGTCTTGATGCTCCCGCTTGCCGCGGGAAAGTCCCGGAACATGGCCCGGATCATCACGGGCACGACGTCGGACAGCGTGCGCCGGCGGCCTTCGCTGATGGCCCGGGCCTCGTAGACCACCTTGGGGTGGGCGGCCGACGACGCGGCTCGATCGATGATGACTATCGTGAAGGCGCGGCCATATTCCGTGTGCGTCTCCGTGACGGTCCCGATGACGGAACCGTATTCCGGCAGGAATGCCCTGGCTGCGTCGTTGCCGGTCGTCCGGCCATTGGAGTTGGGGCCGACCACCGGCCAAGATTCGGATCGCTGGTGACCGCCGTCCACCGCGAAGTCCATCCAGGCCGTGAAATCAGGGGGTGTTTTCAAGTCGGTGAGGATGACGAACCCCCGCGCCCTCAGTTCATTGCCGACCAGGGCCGCATAGGCCGCCGCGTGGTGGCTCAGCGGCCTGACCGGGTCGATCGGATACACGTATAAGGTCTTTCCCCGTATGTCCGGCGGCATCCATTGGACCGTGGTGACCGTCGTCCTTACGACTGTGCCGCAGCCGGCCAGCCCCAAGGCAAGAAGCAGCGGCAACAGGTTTTTCATCGCTTGGGGAAGCATGAACGCAGGGCAGGCGCCTGCCCATGGGGTATAACCCCAGGGTAGCGGGAAGGGGCATGACCCCTTCCCGGCTGGCGTATGACGTGAACACCCCATGGCGGCGGGAGCCCCGGAGGGGTACGTTGGGCACATGATGAAATATCCCAGCAAGTCTCCATCGCCCGCCGGCTTTGTGCGCACGGCGCGAAAGTTCACGTTTGCCGTCGGCGGCTGCAGCGCCCTTCTGGTTCTCGCCGGTTGCGCCTCCGAACCCGACTCCCATCTCGTCTCGGCTCCGCCTCCGTCGTCGACCCAGCCCGCCGGATCGACGATGACAACGACGACCACAACTCCGGTGGCCGTCCCGGCCTATGGCGGAAGCGTCCCGGCGGCTCCCGTCGTAAGCACGGTCGTTGTGACCCAGACTCCTCCGGCCCTGCGGCAGGAGGTCGTGCTGGCCCAACCCTCGCCCGAACACGTTTGGATCCCGGGCTATTGGACCTGGCGCAACGCCGAATACCAATGGATGGCGGGTCACTGGGAACTGCCTCCCTCCTCGGGATCGGTTTGGGTGGCCCCGCGCTGGGAACAGCAGGGGAACGCCTACCGCTTTTACGAAGGTTACTGGAACTGAAACCCTGTCAAGGGGTGCGCGGGTCCCGCTTTGCGGGCCCCGCGCTTTTTTGTGGAGGGCCGCCGGGCGGGCCCTCAACGGACCTTCAGCTCGACAGCATGCTCCTGGTGGTCGTCGGTGAGCGGCAGGACTAGCCCCGGGATCTCCTTCCCGTCGAGGAAAAGGCGGTTCGCCTCGGCTGACTGCGGGGCCGCCCGTGTGAAGCCGATGTGATACGTGGTCTGCCGGTAGCGGTAGTGGACCTTGTATGCGTTCCAGGCCGCCGGCATGAGGGGACTCAGGCGCAGGCGGTCCCCCTCCAGGTTCACGCCGAGGAGGGTCTCCACCAGGAGGCGGTACATCCACCCGGCCGAGCCGGTATACCAAGTCCAGCCGCCGCGGCCCAGGTGCGGCGGTGTCCCGTACACGTCCGCCGCGACCACGTAGGGCTCGACCTTGTAGGTCTCGACCCGCCCGGCCGCACCGCCGTGGTGGACTGGATTGAGCATGGCGAAAAGCTCCCACGCCCTTTGGGCATCCCCCAGGATGGCAAAGGCCATTGCGGCCCAAACGGCAGCCTGGGTGTACTGGCCTCCGTTTTCGCGGACCCCGGGCATGTATCCCTTGATGTATCCCGGGTTCATGGCGGAAGTGTCGAATGGCGGGTCGAAAAGCCGCACAATGTCCGGGCCACGGAGGACCAGCCGCTGGTGGATCGACTCCATCGCCCGGCGGGAGCGGCCAGGGTCGCCGGCTCCGCTGATCACCGACCAGCTCTGCGGCAGGGAGTCGATCTGGCACTCCGGATTGGAGTGCGAGCCGAGCGGTTCGCCGCTGTCAAAATAGGCGCGGAGGTACCACGCGCCGTCCCAGGCTCCCTTTTCAATGTTCCGGGCGAGGGCCCCCGCCTGGGCAAGGCAGCGGTTGGCGAAGTCGGAGTCTGCGCGTGCTCGTGCGAGCGCCGCAAACTGCGTGAGGACGTCGACCAGGAAGAAAGCGAGCCACACGCTCTCGCCCCGCCCCTGGATTCCCACGCGATTCATCCCGTCGTTCCAGTCGCCGGATCCCATCAGGGGCAGGCCGTGTTCGCCGAACCTCAGGCTGTGCTCGATGGCGCGGACGCAGTGTTCGTAGAGCGTGGCCGAATCGTCCGAGCGGTTTGGAAGGTCATAGTAGGCCTCCTCGTCAAACTTCACGGGCCGGCCCTCGAGGAAACTGACCCGCTCCTCGAGCACGCCGATGTCGGCGACGCAGGCGACATAGCGGCACGTGGCGTAGGGCAGCCAGAGGTAGTCGTCCGAGGAGTGGGTCCGCACACCACGGCCGGTGGGGGGGTGCCACCAGTGCTGCGCGTCGCCCTCGCGAAACTGGTGGGCCGCGGCGCGGAGCAGGTGCTCGCGCGTGAGAGCCGGCTCCGTGTGCACCAGCGCCATCACGTCCTGAAGCTGGTCGCGAAAGCCGAAGGCGCCGCTTGATTGGTAGAATCCCGTCCGGCCCCACAGCCTGGCGCCCAAGGTCTGGTACATCAGCCACCCGTTGGCCATGACGTTCACCGAGGGATCCGGAGTGTCCACGTTGATCGCGCCAAGGGTCCGGTTCCAATAGGCCCAGACGCCCTCGAGCGCGAGGCGGCTGGCGTCCGTACGCCGGTATCGCTGGATCAAGTCCTGGACGTCGGCCAGGCCGCGTCCAAGTCCCAGGCGGAAGGTGGTCTCCTGTTCCTCGCCATCCTGCAGGTCGAGGACAACCTGCAGACACCCGCAGGGATCGAGCCCGGCGCCAACCCTGCCGGAAAGCCGGGTGCGTCGCATCGCGGCCGGCTGGGACAGGGTTCCGTTGCTGCCCAGAAACTCCCTTCGATCCCCGGTCACCGTGCGCGTCCCGTCGTTTACGTCCAGGAATGCTATGCGATCCGGAAAGTCCGTGTTGAAATAATTGCGGGCCAACAATGCGCCGGACTTGATATCGACCTCCGTCTGGACGTGAAGCAGGCTCTTGGGGCGGAGTTCCCCGAGCACCCAATCCCAGGCGCCGGTGACCGACACGCGGCGCGGGCGCCCCGAGGCATTCCGAAGCTTGAGCATGTTGAACTTCACCGACGCATCCATGGCCACGAAAACCCACAGCT
Organism: uncultured Opitutaceae bacterium; assembly: GCA_964527955.1. GTDB lineage: Bacteria > Verrucomicrobiota > Verrucomicrobiia > Opitutales > Opitutaceae > Palsa-1447. The sequence goes on from CAZGOX010000014.1 coordinate 4,922, forward strand.
CGGATGCGATTCCGCCCTGGCTGTGTTCAAACACCGTGTAACCGAAACCGTGGCGGATGACGTACGGCGTGGTCCCACGCGCGGGCAGGGGAGTGGGCGACCAGTATTGCCCCGTCTGCTCGTCGCGGATGAAGAGCGCCTCCCCCTGCGTGTCCAGGACAGGGTCGTCGCTCCAGGGAGTGAGCCGGAACTCGTGGGAATTTTCCGCCCAGGTATAGCCGCCGCCGGACTCGGAGACGACGGTGCCAAAGTGGGGGTTGGCAAGCACGTTGATCCACGGGGCCGGGGTCATTCGCCCGGGCTGCAGCGTGATCACGTACTCGTGCCCGTCGCGGGTGAAACCTCCGTATCCGTTCTGGAAAATCAGTTCGCGGGCAGGCGTCGGCCCCGGGGGTTCCACGCGCGCGGAGCGCGTGGGGGAAAACGCGGGGACCAGGGGCTCCAGCGTGCTTCGGCGGTCCGCCTGCTCGGCAAGGGTTCCGCCCTCGTCGTCCAGGACGATCCGCGCGGCCGACTCGAGGAGGACCCGGTCGTCGCTGGGGATCTGCTCGAGCCGCCGGACGAAGATGCCGCCCGGCTTGTCCAGCATTTGGGCCTCAATCCCCGAGGCGATCTGGCGCATGATCTCATCGTGCAGGGGCTGGCGGTACGCGGAGACGTCCCCATTCACGATCATCAGCTCGACCGTCAGTCCCTTCATCCGCCAGTACGAGTGCGCCCGGATCAACTCGCGGACAATCTGTATCCTGTCGATGCTGCCCACGTGGAGCACCACGATCGGCGCATCGCCCGAAATCCCGTAGCTCCAAAGGCCGCTCTGGCCCCTCCGGTTGCTGCGAAGGACGCTCGCAGTGGCCCGGCGGGCCGGGTCGGCATAGATCAGCGCCCCGGCCAGGCGGCCGTACAGCTGGGCCTCCATCTCCGTGGCGTTGAGGTGGCGCAGGGTCACCTGGCTGTGGGTCCAGGCCAGGTCGAACGCCCGGTCCACCATCCGGGAGCTCTGGTATTTCTCGACCTGGGCCAGGGCGGCGTCCCGGCTTCGGGCGACCCCAAGGACCAGGTCAAGGATGGCCGTGTCGTGGGCGGGGATGGTGACGGTCCTTCTCAATGAAACGACGGGATCGAGCACGGAGCCCGCCGTGTTGGACAAGGGAGAAGACCCCTGCATGGCAGCCGGACTCGCCAGGCTGCCGCCCCGGCCCAGGAACCTGGCCCGATCGGTTTCACATGAGACCTCGCCCTGTTCGCCGCCCTGGCCGACCATGACATGCAGCAGCCAGGCAGGGCTTTCCTCCGGGGAGCTGGCGCGCCGGGTGCAAAGGATGGCGGAGGACCCAGGCAGGAATTCCGTCTGGACGAAGAGATTTCCAAATGCGGGGTGCGCCTCATCCGCGCCAGGGCTCGACAGGACGACCTCGGCATAGGAGGTCAGTTCGATGGTGCGCGGGACGGAAAGGCGGTTCACCATGGTGATGCGCTTCAGCTCGACGTCGTCTTCCGGTGAAACACCGATTTCCGTGTGGACCTCAAGTCCCGCGTGCCGCTGCCGGAATTCCGCCCCGCCCTGGGTGAAGATCGCCTCGTAGCCGCCCACCGGACGCAGGGTCGGCTGGTAGGCCGTGGACCAGAATTCACCCGTTGCCGGGTCGCGCAGGTACACAAAACTGCCCCAGCAGTCGCGCGTCGCGTCCTCCCTCCAGCGTGTGACGGCCAGGTTGAGCCAGCGACTGTACCCGCCGCCGGCGCTGGTGACGACGACATGGTAGCGGCCGTTGGAGAGGAGGTGAACCTGGGGTGACGGAGGGGTGGGGTTCGTGAACACCCGCATCACGCTCTCGCCCTCGGCGGAGCGGCTCCGGGACGTCTCGAGGACCAGGTCCTCGGCAAAGACGCTCACGGCGGTCTTCGGCACCCGCTCCTGGAGCAGAAGTTCCGTCGCCTTGAGCAACGGGCAGGCCATGAACCTGCGGTGCATGGCATTGCCTTGGAGAAGATTGGCGAAAGCCACCAGGCTCATCCCCTGGTGGTGGGCCATGAACGACCTGATGGTGGCGCTCTTTTCGCCGGGTGGCAGGCGGGCCGGCGTGTAGTCCACGGCCTCGAAGAAGCCATAGGCGCCCGAGCGCCCGTCGGCTTCCAGGCGCCGGAGGTTCTCACACGCCTCTTCGGGGGCGACCATCAGCGCCAGGCTGCTGGCGTAGGGCGCGACAACGAGATCCTCGGCCAGCCCCCGCTTCAGGCCGAGGCCCGGGACGCCGAACGCCCGGTATTGGTAATTCAGGTGGACGTCGGTCCTGTTGTAACCGGATTCCGAGGTGCCCCACGGGATGCCGTGGGAGTCCCCGTACTCGATCTGCCGCCGGACGGCGGCCCGGCAGGTGTGATCAAGGAGGGTGTTCTCGTAGTTTGGCATGACCAGGAGCGGCATCAGGTACTCGAACATCGATCCGCTCCATGAAACCAGGACGGGGTCGCCCCGCAGCGAGACGAGCTGTCGCCCCAGGGAAAACCAATGGTCCTGGGGAACCTGCCCAAGCGCGACCGCGACGTAACTGCACAAGCGGGCCTCCGAGGCGAGCAGGTCATAGAAGCTGGAGTCACAACTCCGCTCCGCGACGCTGAATCCCGTGGAGAACAGGTCCCTGGGTTTGTCAAAGAGCAGCGTGAAGTCCATGGCCGCGAGTTCGTCGCCCTGGACGGCGAGCGTCTCCAGGGCCGACAGGCGGCGCCGGGCGTTGTCCGCCGCCTCACGCAGCGCGGCGAGGAGCCCGCCCAGGTACTCCACATACGCATCCCGGGACGGGTCCGGGGGGGCTGTGAGTTCCGTGAGGGCGGCCTCGACCGCCGGGCAGCGGGTCTTGTCGAACTGTGCCACCTCCTGCAGCGTGGGGGATCCCTCCGGGGGGGCTGTCTTCCCGCCGGGTTGCGCGAAAGGAGGGGGCCGCGGCAACCGCAGCCATGGGGCGACGAAAAGGAGATCGTCGAGGTGCTCCCGGGAGTTGCGCGCGAGCAAGCCGGCCCATCTCCCGGGTTCGCCCGCGAGGGTCCCGGGCGGGTCGGCGAGAAGGGTCGCGACCGCCATCGTCTTCTTCAACAGTTCGCGCGCCTCCGCGAGACCGTGTGGGGCGTCCCGAAGCTCCGCGTCGAGCCCGGCCAGCTGCGTTCCAGGCCCTGTGAGCCCGGCAAGGATTCCCACGGTGTCCCGCAATCCTGCAAAGACCGCCGGGCTGAAGATGGGCTCGTGCGCGGCCTCCCTCAGGCCGGCGCTGTGCGTGAGCAGGTGCCCCGCCAGGTTTCCGCTGTCCACGCTCGACACATACAGCGGAAGAAGCGGAGCCAGCGTTCGGGTCTCGTACCAGTTGTAGAAATGTCCCCGGTACCGCTCGAGCCGCCGCATCGTTGCCATGCAATCCTGCGCTCGTTGGATCACCCCGCCGAGGGGGAGGTAGCCGAGATCCCTGGCCGCCAAGTTTGCGAGCAGGGCCAGGCCCATGTTGGTGGGAGAGGTCCGGGATGCCACCGTGGGCGCAGGAATCTCCTGGAAGTTGTCCGGCGGCAGCCAGTTCTCGGCGGCCGTGACAAACGTCTCAAAGTAGCCCCACGTCCGGCGGGCCGCACGCCGAAGGAAGTCCGTCTGGGCGCCTGCCAGTCCAGGGACCGCGGAAGACTGGGGCTCGCTGATCCGCCAGGCGATCCACGGGGCGATCAGCCACGCGGACAGGATCGGGAGAGCCCAGCCCAGTTGGTCCGGCCGTGCGAAGCGCAGATAAAGCCCGGCTCCCGCCGCGACAACCGGCGATATCCACATCATCGAAAGGAAGCCTGCCAGGCTCTTGTGCGCAGCCCGCTCCGAATCGACGGACATCTGCCACTCCAGGAGCCGCCGGTGCGTCACAAGCATCCGAAGCAACGTCCTTGCAATCGCATCCGCACTGAGAAACGCCTCGTAGGGAAGAAAGGCCAGGGTGAGGGCGACCTGGCCGGCCTGGCGGCCGCCGTCGCCGGCCACTTTTCGAAGGTGCATGACCCAGGGAAGGCCTGCCGGCGGACGGGGAAGGGCGGCCAGCACGGAGAAAAGCCCGGGCAATGCGGCGATCGCGACGACCAGCTGGAGGCCGAGTCCGCCGAGCCTCGGAAGGAAGATCCACGTGCAGAGGATCAGGAGCAAAAAGGCGATCGGGGCCGCGCTGCGCCTCAGATTGTCAAAAATCTTCCACTGGGACAGCAGCGAAAGCGGGTTGGGCTCGAGGCGTCCGTCGGGGCCGGGAACCCTGGGGAGGAGCCACCGCGCGATCTGCCAGTCGCCGCGAATCCACCGGTGCCGACGGTGCATGTCGACGTTGTAGCGGGAGGGAAAATCCTCGTAGAGCTCGACGTCGCTGACGAGGGCCGAGCGCGCGTAGCAGGCCTCCAGCAGGTCGTGGCTGAGGATGGCGTTCTCGGGGAAGCGCAGGGCCATGGAGCCCTGGAAGGCATCGATATCGTAGATTCCCTTGCCGATGAATGAGCCCTCGAGGAAGAGATCCTGGTACACGTCGGACACCTCCTTGGTATAGGGATCGATGCCCACGTCGCCCGCATGGAGACGGACATACCAGGACCGCCTTGCGCTGGGCAGGCTTGTCCCGACGCGCGGCTGCAGGATGCCGTAGCCCTCGACCACCACCCGGCGTGCCGCGTCCATCACCGGCCGGTTCAGCGTGTGCGCCATCGTGCCCGCGAGTTGCCTGGCTGCGTCGCGGGGCAACTGGGTGTCGGAGTCGAGCGTGATGACGTACTTGACCAGGGGGAGGGTCTCGGCGGCGCCGACGATCAGGGAAAAGGCTCCGTCAGGACCGCCGCGCAGCAGGGCGTTGAAATCGGAGAGTTTCCCGCGCTTGCGCTCACGGCCCATCCACAGGGACTCCCCGGGGTTCCAGCGGCGGGGGCGGTGAAACAGGTAAAAGAGGTCCATCCGGCCGGATCCATACTTCCGGTTCAGCATCTCCATTCCGGATCGGGCCATTTGGACCAGCGCAGCATCGCCGGGGAGGGTTTCCCCGGGGGCGTCCCGAAAATCCGTGATCAGCGCGAAATGGAGGTTCTGGTCGCGATTTGCAAGGTGATGAATTTCAATGGTCTCGAGGAGCCGGGCGACGCCTCCCGGGCTCGTCAGCATCGTGGGGACCACCACCATGGTGCGGGATCCGGCTGGAATCCCGGCCGAGAAGTCCATTCGCGGCAAAAGGCGGGGCCTCACCACCAGGGTCGACAGGCGGTTCATCAGGGACACGGCCAGCTGGCTCGCGCACACGGCAAAGATCAGCGTGAGCAGGGGACACTCCCAACCCCGGACCTCGGGCAACCGGCACTCCCAGGCGAAGGCGCAGGTGGCAAGCAGGGTGATTCCTCCGGCGCCCCCGACATAGAACGCCAGCGGATGGGAGAGAATATCCAGCTCAACGGCGGACCCCGCGGGCCATCGAACTCCGATCGCGCGCGCCAGGGCCGGCCTTCCCTTGTCAACCAGGTGGTAGCCGACGTGCGACGCCCGGTCGCCGGGACCGAGAAGCCTGGCGCTCTCCGCGGCGAGATCGACGGAGCGCTGCGCGACGTCCGGCTCGGGGAGGCCGCTGTGCCGCGCGAGGGTTTCGACCGTGTGGCGGTAGCGGTCCCGGGTCGCAAAGTCCATCGCCGGATACACGCCGGCGGGGTCCTTGTGCAGGGTCTCCTCGACCCGGCTCAGGGACTCCACAAAGTCCCGCCAATCGATGGCGCTCAGGAAACGCAGGCTCGCGATGCTGTGGCTGACCGAGACCTGGTCTGCGGCCTGGTTCTGGCTCTCCTGGTGGACGAGTTGCTCGATGGAAAGGCCCCGTTCCACGAGGCTGTGCTCGAGCCAGCCGCGCGCAAGATGCAGCTCCGGGCTCTGGCGCGACAGGCGCTGGCAAAACTCCGCGACGAACGGGCTGGATATGGGAAGGTCGGCCGTCGCCATGTCCGCCACCACAACGACAAGCCGGGCCGGGCTCTTTTCCGCCATGGCCTGCAGTCGGTCCACCCAGGAATCGGCGAGGTCGCGGTCAAGTCGGGCGCGCGCGAGCCGCGCGGCGATGCGCTGGAGGTTCTCGATCAGGCCCAGGCGCAGCATGATCGGGACGGCCCAGAGCTCCCCCATCTTGAGCGGGCTTACGGACTGGTAGGCGGCGATGAATGCGCTGAGCGGCTTCGCGTCGATCTGGGCATCCACATGGGAGATCAGCTCCAGCACGAGTTCGTACACGCGCGGGAGGCCGGCGGATGGGCTGTTCAGGAGTCGCGGCAGCTCCCGGCTGTAGCCCCGGGGCAGGTGCCTGCGGGCAAGGTGAATCTGCTCCTCAATCAGGAAGAAGTTGTCGAGAAGCCACTCGGCGGCGGGGGTGATCTGCCGGTCGGGTGCGACGGTCAGCGTCGAGTCGTTGAAGGCCCGGAGAGTGGCCTCGTTTTCGTCGAGGCGGGCAAGGAGGCGGTTCGAGACCGTCCTGGAGGCAACCTTATGGAGCGACGCAATCGACCGGGCATGCCGCGCAAGTTGGTCGACGCTGAACAGCTCCGCCCTCAGGGGCGGCTCCATGGGGCGCCGGCTCGCCCTCCCATCCCTCCATGCGCGCCAAGGTGATGACAAGGTCCCCATTTTGGGGCGCCAGTATGCGCCCCGGCCCGGCCTGGCGGTATGGGGTGTTCCCCCACGCAATGGCGCGGTCCGAGGCCGCTTTGGGGGTTATACCCCATGGAGCGGGCGGCCCTTTCGGCGCATCTTGGGCTCCGAATCCATGAATCCAACCACATCGCTCACCGGCTCGCACCTCCGGACCTACAACACCGTCTTCCAGCACCCGATTTCGCATAATCTCGAGTGGCGGGCGGTGGTTTCCCTCCTTGGCTGGCTCGGCGAGGTGGACGAGGAGGCCAACGGCAACCTGAGGGCGACGCGCAACGGGCACGTCCTTGTCCTGCATCCGCCGCGGTCCAAGGACGTTTCCGACTCCCACGAGGTCATGAACCTGCGACACTTCCTGGAGCAGTCGGAGAGCCCCGCCCCGGCGGCCGGGAAGACGGCGGAGCACTGGCTGCTCGTGATCGACCACCGCGAGGCGCGCGTCTACCGATCGGAGATGCACGGCGCGCTTCCGGCGCGGATCCTTCCGCACAAGCCGGACGACTACTTTCGCCATGCCCACCACTCGAGGGACTTCTCGCGCGGCGAGGAGAAGCCCGACCCCAACAGCTTCTTTGAGCCCGTTGCCAGGGCCCTCCAGCCCCCGGGGCCGATCCTGGTCTTCGGGACGGGAACGGGCACGAGCAGCGAAATGGACCAGTTTGTGGGCTGGCTGGGAGTCCATCATCCGGAACAGGCCGCCCACATCATCGGCTCGGTCGTCATCGACGGCCATCACCTGACCGACGAGCAGCTCCTGGCCAAGGCGCGGGAGGTGTACTCATCCGCCGTGGCCCCGGCCGCATGAAAACGATGAAGGCGGTCTGCATGTACTCGTACGGCGGCACGGAGGTGCTGACCTACGAGGACGCCCCGCGCCCGCATGCCGGCGACGGAGAGGTGCTGGTCCGTGTCCACGCCGCGGCAATCAACCCCGTGGACTGGAAGATTCGCGAGGGGCATCTCAAGGGGATGCTGCACCATACCTTTCCGCTGGTGCTCGGCTGGGATGTGTCCGGCGTCGTCGAATCCCTCGGTCAGGGCACGACCCGGCTGAAGGCCGGGGACGAGGTCTTCAGCCGTCCCGACATCCTGCGCGACGGAGCCTATGCCGAGTTCATCGTCATCAGGGAGGACGAATGCGCCCTCAAGCCGAAGTCGACCGACCACATTCATGCCGCGGCGCTGCCGCTAACCTCCCTGACGGCATGGCAGACCCTTTTTGACGCAGCCGCGCTTGCGGCCGGCCAGCGGGTGCTGATCCATGCGGCCGCCGGCGGGGTGGGGAGCGTCGCCGTGCAGCTGGCAAAATGGAAGGGCGCCCACGTAGTCGGAACGGCGTCGGCGCGAAACCATGAGTTCCTGCGCAAGCTGGGCGTCGACCAGGTGGTGGACTACGACACGGAGCGCTTCGAGCAGGCTGTCCAGCCGGTGGACGTGGTGCTGGACACGATCGGCGGAGACGTCCAGGAGCGCTCCTGGAAAGTGCTGAAGCCCGGCGGCATCCTGGTTTCGGTCGTCAGCCCGCCGTCCGGGGACATCGCCGCCGCCCGTGGGGTGCGGCAGGCATTCGTGTTTACCCAGCCGAACGCGGGCCAGCTGGCGGAGATCGCAGGCCTCGCGGATGCCGGGAAGCTGAAGGCGATCGTCGAGACCATCCTGCCCCTTTCCGACGCAACCCGCGGCCAGGAGTTGAGCGAGCGCGGCCACACGCGCGGCAAGATCGTGCTCAGGGTGGTGTGACTACTTCTGCCAGAGAATCCACGGCGCCTCGAGGGGCACCGCGAGGCCGTCGCAAATCGGAGTGATCCGGGCGGTGTAGTCCAGTGCGGGGCGCTCCATGGAGACGGAGGCGCAGTAGACGATGCCGCCTCCGTCACCCTCGAGTTGACGGCCGCGTTTCATCTCCTCAAGTGCCGCGCCGCGGCCGTCGAGCCCGTCGGCATAAAGTTCCACACGGACGGAGTTCGGGTCTGTGCCGCCCAGGAACACCTCCACGGCAATCACATTCCGGTCGTCCTCCTGATGCGCGGTCACGGCGCCAAAGCGGAGGGTAGGCCACCGCGCCCCAAGCTCCTTGCGCAGGGCGAGCGCCGTTTGCGCCTCGGCTCCCTTGTCCGCGGCCCGTGCCCGGTATGCGGCCGCCGCCGGAAGATAGTGCCGCTCGGTGTATTCGCGGACGGCTCGATGGGTCGAGTACTGCGGGGTCAGCCGCGCCATGCTCTCCCTCATCCTGGCAATCCAGGCGGTCGGTATGCCGTTCTCATCCCGAGCGTAGAACTCGGGCACGACCTGCTGCTCGAGGCGCTCGTAAAGGGCCTCGGCGTCGGCGGCGTCCCAGGACGGATCGTCGCCGTGCTCCTGAAGATCCCCCAGGGCCCATCCCAGATCAGGCTCGTAGGCCTCCGCCCACCATCCATCCAGGACCGAGAGGTTGATGCCGCCGTTGACGAGCACCTTCATGCCGCTCGTGCCGCACGCCTCCCACGGCCGCCGCGGCGTGTTGATCCAGACATCCACGCCCTGCACCAACCGCTCCGCCATAAGCATGTCGTAGTCGGCCAGGAAGACCACGGGAGGCTGCACCTCCGGCTGGCGGATAAAGCGGGTCCACTCCCGGATAAGTTCCTGCCCGGCCTGATCGGCCGGATGGGCCTTGCCTGCGAGGACAAGCTGCGCCCGGCGTCCGGGAGCCTGGAGGATGCGAAGAAGCCGGGCTGGATCATGCAACAGGAGATTCGGGCGCTTGTAGGTCGCAAAGCGGCGCGCAAACCCCAGGGTCAGCACGCCGGGATCGAGCCGCGCCTGGGTTCGGGCGACCTCCTCCTGCCCGGCGCCCCCCGCGGCCATCTGGCTGCCCACGCGGGCCCTGGCAAAGTCCACGAGCGCCTTGCGATTGGCGGTGCGCATCGACCAAAGTTTTTCCCCAGGAATCCGCCGCACGGAGGCCTCCATGGTTGCCTGGGTCTCCAGCCAGCGCCCCTTGCCGCAGGCCTCGGTCCACAGGTTGTCCGCGGCCACGGAGTCCCAGGTCGGCGTGTGCACGCCGTTGGTCACGTGGCTGACCGGCACCTCGTCCTCCGGCCACCGGGGAAAGAGCGGCGAAAAGATGCGCCGGCTCACGCGGCCGTGAAGGCGGCTCACCGCGCTGACGGCTCCGCTCCCCCTCGCCGCAAGATAGGCCATGTTGAACGGTTCGCCCGGGTCGTCGGGATCCCGGCGACCCAACGCAAGCAGCTCATGTATTGAAATGCGCAGGTGCTCCCGGGCATACCATCCCAGGTACTCGCTCAACAATCCCGGGGAAAAGAGATCGAACCCGGCGGCGACGGAGGTGTGCGTGGTGAACAGGTTGCCGGCGCGCGTGGCAGCCAGGGCCACCTCGAACGGCTGGCCTGATTCCGTCATGAAGCCCAGGGCGCGCTCCAGCAGAGCAAAGGCCGCATGTCCCTCGTTGAGATGGCAGACATCCGGCCTGATCCCGAGCGCGGCGAGCAGCCGCCATCCGCCGATCCCAAGGACGATCTCCTGCATCAGGCGCATCTCCGGGCCGCCGCCGTACAACTCGCTGGTGATTCCGCGATGGAAGGGGGTGTTGGCGGCGTCGTTCGCGTCGAGGAGGTACAGTCTTGTGCGGCCGACCTGGACCTGCCAGGTGCGCAACCACACTGAGTTGCCAGGCAAGGCAATCTCCACGCGCAGCCATTCGCCCTTCGGGGTAAGCACAGGCGCAACCGGCAACTGCCCCGGGTCGTTGTACGGATAGAGCGCCTGCTGAACGCCGTCCCGGTCGATCACCTGCCGGAAGTACCCGTGCTGGTAGAGCAGGCCGACTCCGACCACGGGCACCCCAAGGTAGCTGGCGGCCTTGAGCTGGTCGCCCGCCACGTTGCCGAGCCCGCCTGAATAGATGGGAAGGGCCTCGCTCAGCATGAACTCCATGCAGAAGTAGGCGACACAGCCAAGGGAAGCCTCGGGGTGCGTCTGCTGAAGCCAGGATGGCGCCGTTTCAGCGGCCCGCTTTTCCTGGAGGAGCCGGGCGAGCAGTTCGCAGAAGCCGGGGTCTGCCAGCGCTTGGGCGATTTTCTCGTGCGAAACGGATTGCAGCACCACATTCGGGTGAAACGTCCGCTCCCAAAGCGCGGGGTCGAGCCTGCGCCAAAGCTCGTCCATGCTGTGGTTCCAGGTCCAGCGAAGGTCCATCGCCAGTTCGGTGAGGTCGGCAAGCTCATTCATGATCGTGTCAGTTCGGGTCGCCCTCGTTTTCCCAGGCCGCGACCGCTTCGGATTCCGTCTCATTGCGCAGATTGGCTGTGCCTTTGCTTTCCGGGGTGCCCGCATCTGCCAGCGCCGCCCCGACAAGGACCTGGGCTTCCTCAAGGACCCGTCGCAAGTGGGAGTCCCCGCGGAAGCTCTCGGCGTAGATCTTGTAGATATCCTCCGTCCCGGAGGGGCGCGCCGCAAACCAGCTGCTCTCCGTAACCACTTTCAATCCCCCGATGGGGGCATGGTTGCCGGGGGCGACGGTCAGGATGCCTTGAATCTTCTCCCCGGCCAGTTCGGCCGACTTGACCTGCCGGGCGGAAAGCTTCGCGAGAGCCGCTTTTTCCGGGGCGGTGGCCGGGGCCTCCACACGGTCGAAGGAGGGTTCGCCAAATTCATGCGTGAGGTCGCGGTACAACTCGCCGGGATCGCGCCCCAGCCGGGCCGTGAGTTCCGCTGCGAGCAGGCACGGAGTGAAGCCGTCCTTGTCCGTGGTCCACACGCTGCCGTCGAGCCGCAGGAAGGCGGCGCCCGCGCTTTCCTCCCCGCCAAACCCAAGGGATCCGTCGAACAACCCGTCCGCGAACCACTTGAAGCCGACCGGAACCTCCCACAGCTTCCGGCCGAGCTTCGCCGTGACTCGGTCGATCATGGAACTGCTCACGACCGTCTTCCCGACAGCAGCCTCCTTTGCCCACTTGGGGCGGTGCTGGAACAGATACCGGATGGCAGCCGACAAGTAGTGGTTGGGCGGAAGCAGCCCCGCGCTTCTCGTCACGATGCCGTGTCGGTCGTGGTCCGTGTCGCAGGCAAAGGAAAGGTCGAAGCGGTCCTTCATTCCGACCAGGCGGGCCATGGCGTACGGCGACGACGGATCCATCCGGATCTGCCCGTCCCAATCGACCGTCATGAAGCGAAACGTCGGGTCCACCTCGTCGTCGACGACGGTCAGCTTCAGGCCAAAGCGCTCGGAGATCCGCGCCCAATAGTGGACCCCGGCGCCACCGAGAGGATCGACGCCGAGGCCTATGCCGGCTCCCCGGATGGCCTCCATGTCGATCGCATTCCCCAGGTCTGCGGTGAAGGCTTCCAAAAAGTCGTGCCGGTGGGTTGTCGGTGCGCGCAGTGCCCGGTCATGCGGAATCCGCTTCACCCCGACAAGCCGGGTTTCGAGCAGGGAATTGGCGGCCGCCCCGATCCAGTCCGTGGCGGTGGTCTCGGCCGGCCCGCCATTCGGGGTGTTGTACTTGAAGCCTCCATCGCCCGGCGGGTTGTGCGAGGGAGTGATGACGATCCCGTCGGCCAGACCGTCCTTGCGCCCCCGGTTGTGGGCAAGGATGGCATGCGAAACCGCCGGAGTTGGGGTGTATTCATCGCCCGCCGCAGCCATGACCTCGACCTCGTTCGCCGCGAGCACCTCAAGCGCGGATGCGCACGCCGGAATCGAAAGCGCGTGGGTGTCCATGCCCAAGTAGAGCGGTCCGCTGGTTCCCTGGCGCTTTCGGTAGTCGCAGATCGCCTGGGTGATCGCAAGGATGTGCGGCTCGTTGAAGGACCTTGTGACCGCGGAACCACGGTGCCCGGAGGTGCCGAAGGAGACCCGCTGCGAGGCCACGCCGGGATCGGGGGCGTCGGTGTAGTAGGCGGTGATGAGGCGCGGCACATCGACGAGAATCGCCCGCGGCGCCGGCTTGCCTGCCAGAGGGCTGATATTCATGGCGTCGCCTTTGAACCCGCACGCTCGAGCTCGTCGACCTTGGCAAGCCTTCGGCAATGGCGATCCGCCCCGCTGAATCTGGCCGCGAGGAACGTCCTGACGAGTTCCCACGCCGCCACTTCGCCCACCACGAGTCCGCCGAGGCAGATCATGTTGAGATTGTCGTCCTCGACGCCTTGGTGGGCGGAAAACGCCTCATGGATCAGGCAGGCGCGGACGCCGGCGACCTTGTTCGCGGCCACGGACGCCCCGACGCCGCTTCCACAAATTGCGATCCCGCGATCCATCGCCCCGGAGGCGACCGCGCGCGCAAGGGGGATCACAAAGTCGGGATAGTCATCGTCAGGCCGCCGATCGAGGTCTCCAAAGTCCGTCACCTCATATCCGGCTGCGCGAAGCCTTACGGTTAGAAAGCGCTTGAGCTCGAAGCCTCCATGGTCGGCGGCAATGCCTATTCTTCGCGCGTCCATCGTTCCTCCTGATCCGAGTACTTTCCCTGGACCGCAAGGCTGTTGCACCTGGCACGGCGGAGGAGGGCGGCTTGGGCCGCCTTTACGTTGGCAGCGTCGCCCCGCCAGGTCATCATCGCGAAGTCCTGCAGGGCCCGCCCAAAGGAGAAGCTCAGTTTCCAAGGCGATCCGCCGGACGAACAGATCGCGTTCAGGCGCCGGGTCGCGGCGATGTCAGACTGGCCGCCCGAAAGGAACACGATGCCGGGAACGGCGGCGGGCACCGAGCGGCGCAGGCAGCGGAGCGTGGCCCTCGCCACGGCCTCCTCGCCCGCCTGCTCGGAACAGTCCTTACCCGACAAGACCATCCCGGTTTTCAGGAGGATCCGTTCCAGCGCCACACGCTGCAGGGACAGTGCGTTGAACACGGCATCGAGCGTGAAGTCCGTGACCTCCTCGCAGCGTTCGAGCGAGTGGGCGCCGTCCATCAGGACCTCGGGCTCGACGATCGGCACGAGTCCGGCCTCCTGGCTCAGGGCCGCAAAGAGGGCGAGGGAGTGCGCATTGCTTTCGATGCAGCCCCTTGTGGGTGCCGGACCTCCGATCGCAATCACGGCGCGCCACTTTGTAAAACGCGCACCCAGGCCCCGGTATTCGGCGAGGCGCTCGCGCAGCCCGTCGAGACCCTCAGTGAGCTTTTCACCGGGGAACCCGGGCATGGCGATCGTTCCCCTGTCGACCTTGATCCCCGGGATGATCGCCTCGGCCGCGAGGCATTCTGGGATGGCGCCGACCTCGGTCCGCTGTCGGATGGTCTCGTCGAACAGGATCGCGCCGCTGATGAACTCGGCGAGGCCCGGGGTTGAAAACAGCATGCTGCGGTAGGCGAGGCGGCTCTCCTCCGTGGAGGCGATGGACAGGGCCGCGAAGCGCTTCCCCAGCGTTGGAAAGCTCTCGTCGGCCGCCAGGATGCCCTTTCCCGGGGCGAGCAGCGATGCAAGGGTCTTGTCCATGGGCGTACGGCAACCCGCCGCCCTTACGGTTGGCGGTCCTTTTTCGCGGCGGCCCGGGCTGCCTGGAGCATCTGGTCGTGCTCCGCCTCCCCGACCCCCTCCTCGGCGAGCTGCTCGGTCGTGCTTCTCCCGTCCTCATCCTCGTCCTCGTCCTGGGACTCCGGCATCTGCCGTCCCTCCGACCCGGGCACGGGGTCCCATCGCTTGGACTCGGGGATCGCGTCGAGCGCGGCCTCCTGCCGGTCGATGTCCGTCTCGCCGGTCAACTCGCGCTTGGCCTGCACATAGTCGGTCTGGGTGACGTGCCCCGCAGGGCGGCCGGCGATCAGGGCGAGTTCGCGGGCCCGCGCGTGCAGCATCGCGCGCGAGACGGCCCCGACGCCTGAGAAATTCTCGGCGATGATGCCCTTGGAGAGCGGATTTTTGTCCATCGTGCGCGCTCCGGTTCAGGACTTCCCGGCGAGGGCCTTGGCGACGCCGCTCTGCGGGGTCCGCTCGATGTCCTTCTTGGCCAGGTTCACGTACACGACCGATTCATCAAAGCTGATCCTCTCGATCCTGCCGGGTGAAATGAGGATTTCCTTTCCCGAATACCAGTGCCCGGCCTCGACCGCCACGTCGCGGATCGCCCAGGACTTGTCGTCCGCGAGAAGGCCGCTCACATGCCCGATGATGCCATCGGTCGCCCGGATGGCATATCCGGTCACCGACTGGGCGCTTTGGAGATGCTTGTTGTCCCTGTGGTGGTACCGGACCGGGGTTGCGGCCGCCTTCACGGGCTGGGGCGGGGCCATGGGGTAGTCACCTGCGCCCCACATGGCGCATCCGTCCCAATAGGTCGGCCAGCCATAGTAGCGGTAAAACTCGAGCTCGTGCTGGCGTGAGACGGACTTGTGGGCCTCTATCGTGGGACTGCCCTCGATCTGCTTTCGGGTGAGACTGATGGGAAGGGTCCTGCCCTCCCTGTCGAACTCGCCGAACGCGTGGGGCGAAAGCAGCACCAGACGCCCGGTGAGCCAGGTTCCCGTGTCCGCGACCAGATAGCGGATCACCCAGGTCTTGTCGTCGAAGTAAAAGTCCTTGATGTGCCCGATGTCGCCGTCCGATGCGGCGAGTTTGCTGCCGTAAAGATCCCTGGTGTTGATGAGCATAAGCGTGAGGATAGGCGCCGCGACCTCCCCGGGCTATGGGGTCTTACCCGCCGCCGTGCCCGGCCACTTCCAATTCCGGATCTCGGGCATATCCTGTCCGTTGATGTCTATGTAGCGCCTGTGTTCGAGCAGCTTGTCCTTGAGCTGCTGCTTCAGGTAGATGCCCGGGTCGCCCGTCTGCGGCAGGCGGTCGATGGAATCCATGACCAGGTGGAAGCGGTCCATCTCATTCAGCACCGTCATGTCGAAGGGGGTCGTGATGGTGCCCTCCTCCTTGTAGCCGCGGACGTGGATGTTGTCGTGGTTCGTCCGGCGGTAGGTCAGCCGGTGGATCAGCCAGGGGTAGGCATGAAAGGCAAAGATCACGGGTTTGTCCTTCGTGAAGAGCTCGTCAAAGTCCGTGTCGCTCAATCCGTGCGGATGTTCGCTCTGCGGCTGAAGCTTCATCAGGTCCACGACGTTGACAACGCGGACCCTGAGTTCCGGGAGGCGGTCGCGAAGGATGGATACGGCGGCGAGGGTCTCCAGGGTCGGCACGTCGCCGCAGCAGGCCATGACAAGGTCGGGCGCGACGCCCTGGTCGTTGCTGGCCCACTGCCAGATCCCGATTCCCTCGGCGCAGTGCCTGGCGGCGGCGTCCATGGCGAGCCATTGGGGCGCGGGGTGTTTGCCCGCGACAACGACGTTCACGTAGTGGCGGCTGCGCAGGCAGTGGTCCATGACCGAGAGCAGGCAGTTTGCGTCCGGCGGGAGGTAGACCCGGACGATCTCCGCCTTCTTGTTCACGACGTGGTCGATGAAGCCCGGGTCCTGGTGGGTGAAGCCGTTGTGGTCCTGCCGCCACACATGGGACGCGAGCAGGTAGTTCAGCGAGGATATCTTCCGCCTCCACGGCAGGTGGGCCGTGATCTTCAGCCACTTCGCGTGCTGGTTGAACATCGAATCGATGATATGGATGAACGCCTCGTAGCAGTTGAACACTCCGTGCCGTCCCGTGAGCAGGTAGCCCTCGAGCCAGCCTTCGCACTGGTGCTCGCTGAGCATTTCCATCACGCGGCCCTGGAGAGCCAGAAACTCGTCGCCGGGCACGGTTGCGGCGTCCCACTGGCGCTCCGTCGCCTCGAAGAGGGCTTCCAGGCCGTTGGAGAGCGTCTCGTCGGGGCCAAAGACCCGAAAATTCCTCGCTTCTGCGTTGAGCTTTTCAACATCGCGCAGGAATGGTCCGAGCACGTGGGTATCCCCGGGGCCCCCAAAGCCCGGCTGGGGCACAGGCTGCGCATAGTCCCGGAAGTCAGGCATCCGAAGGTCGCGCAGGAGGATTCCCCCGTTGGCGTGGGGATTTGCCCCCATGCGCTGCTCGCCCTTGGGGGCCAGGTCGGCCAATTCCTTCTTCAGGCGGCCGGCCTCATCGAAGAGCTCCTCCGGCCTGTAGCTCTTCAGCCAGTCCTCCAGCTGCTTCAGGTGTCCGGGATGGGTGGCCGGGTCGGCCAGCGGCACCTGGTGTGCGCGAAAGGTCCCCTCCACCTTCAGGCCGTCGACAACCTTCGGCCCGGTCCAGCCCTTGGGTGAATTCAGGATGATCATCGGCCAGCGCGGGCGCATGGTGTTGCCGCGGGTCCGGGCCTCATCCTGAATCGCGAGGATCCGTTCGACGGCAGTGTCCATGGCCGCGGCCATCGCCTCGTGCATGAGCGCGGGTTCGTGCCCCTCGACAAACAGCGGCGCCCAGCCGTAGCCGAGAAACAATTGCTCCAGTTCCTCGCGCGTGATGCGGGCCAGCACCGTGGGGTTGGAAATCTTGTAGCCGTTCAGGTGCAGGATGGGCAGGACCGCGCCGTCGGTCCTGGCGTCGATGAACTTGTTGGAATGCCATGCCGTGGCCAGCGGACCGGTTTCAGCCTCGCCGTCCCCGACCACGCAGGCGACCACGAGGCCGGGGTTGTCGAACACCGCCCCAAACGAATGGCTGAGGGAGTAGCCGAGCTCGCCGCCCTCGTGGATCGAGCCCGGGCATTCCGGCGACGCGTGGCTCGGGATCCCCCCGGGGAATGAAAACTGGAGGAAGAGCTTCCGAAGGCCGGCCTCATCCTGGCTGATGTTCGGGTAGACTTCGCTGTAGGTGCCTTCGAGGTAGGTGTTGCCGACCACGGCCGGGCCGCCGTGGCCGGGCCCGGACACGTAGATCATGTCGAGGTTGAACTTCTTGATGGCCCGGTTGAGATGAACGTAGATGAAGTTCTGGCCTGGCGTGGTTCCCCAATGGCCGAGGAGCATGTGCTTCACGTCCCCAAGAACCAGGGGACGCTTCAAGAGCGGGTTGTCGTACAGGTAGATCTGGCCCACGGCCAGGTAGTTGGCGGCGCGCCAGTAGGCGTCCATGTTCTTGAGCAGTTCCGGAGAGAGGGTGTTTTGCGTCATGGTTGGAAGGGCGGGCCGTCGGCAGCCGCGCAATCCTACCTCGCCGCACGGGTGAATGGCATGGGGTCTAACCCACACCCGCCCGCCCGGCTGGGTCTGGGTGCATTTGAATCCCGGATGG
>CAZGOX010000015.1:0-10367 GCA_964527955.1 uncultured Opitutaceae bacterium
CGTAGGTGCGGTCGCCGAGCCGGTTGAGGCAGTTCAGCTTGAGGGGCACGAGTGCGGTCGGCAGGCCCGCAGCATCGGCTGCCCGGACCATGGAACGTGCCGACTCGCCCAGGCCGAGATCAGCCTCAAGGAAGCCGACGATGTTCAACCCGAGGCGTGCGTGGCGCCGGGCGAACTCCGAGCAAAGCGGGGCGAGGCGCCGGGAAAAGTCGAAGATCGGGGCTCCGTCCGGCGTCGAAACCGTCCTGATCCGGAGCTGCCGTTTCTTGCGCTGGCGCCGGAAATGCTGGAGGGGGCCCAGCCCGGACACACGGCCAAGCCATGCGAGTGCGCTGACCAGCCCGACGCCCTTCAGCGCGAGCTCAAGGGTGCAGCCCCCCGTGCGACCCGGGGATGGCAGGGAAATTCGGACCTGCCACCTACCCTCCTCGAATCCCTCCCTTGAGAACACCTGCTGCCCGTCGACGCTCACGACAAGGCCCGGGCAGCCGGTCTCCGGTCCGCGGGCCTCCGGATCCCTGAGGAATTCCCCGCCAAGAACGAGCTCCGCCAACCCCTCAAGGGGAGGGAGCCGCAGGCGACCCACCTCCCTGATCCATACCGAGTCCGGGCCAAACTCGTCGAAGAACAGGCCTTCGTAATGCACGAAGCGCCGGGAAAGGGCTGTCGCCCGTTCTGCGGGCTTTCTTGGCATCACTCCCCCCCACCCCCGGCCAGGAGCCTGCGCAGGTATTCCCCGTACGCGGACTTCCCGAGGCGGGCGGCCGCGGCCTCGAGGCTTCGGCCATCAAGCCAGCCCTGACGCCACGCAATTTCCTCGAGGCACGCGATCTTAAGGCCCTGGCGGCTCTCGATCACATGCACAAACTGCGCCGCCTCCAGCAGCGACTGGTGGGTCCCCGTGTCGAGCCACGCCGTGCCCCGGCCGAGCAACTCGACCTCGAGCCGACCCTCTTCCATGTAGCGCCGGTTCAAGTCGGTGATTTCGAGCTCTCCCCGGGCCGACGGCTTGAGCTGGCGGGCGTAGTGCGCCGCTTCGCCGTCGTAGAAATACAGCCCGGGTATCGCGTAGTTGGACTTCGGCCGCGCCGGCTTCTCCTCGAGGGAGATCGCCTTCCCGTCGGGCCCGACCTCCACAACCCCGTAGGCCTCCGGATTCGCGACGTGATAGCCGAAAATGGTGGCGCCCGAAACGCGCTGCCCGGCGCGCAGGACCGAACCGCCGAAGTCATGGCCATAGAACAGGTTGTCCCCCAAGACCAAGGCCGACGGGGCGCCCGCGACAAAGGCCTCCCCTATCAGGTACGCTTGGGCCAACCCTCCGGGGTTCGGTTGCTCCGCGTAGGAGAAGCTCACGCCAAAGTCTGACCCATCCCCAAGCAGCCGCCTGAAAAGGGGCAGGTCCAGGGGCGTGGATATCACCAGGATCTCCCGGATCCCGGCGAGCATGAGCGCCGAGATCGGATAATAGACCATCGGCTTGTCGTACACGGGCATCAATTGCTTGCTCACCGCCTTGGTCAGCGGATACAGCCGCGTCCCAGAGCCTCCGGCCAGTACGATTCCCTTGCGTGTGCTCATGCGTGGGATTGGGTTCCAAGCCTCTCGCGGGCGTACCGGCTCGAGGTGATCTCCCCGCACCATGCCCGATGTGCGAGGTACCATGCAATGGTCTTCTCAAGGCCGGTCTCAAAGGATTCCGCCGGAGCCCAGCCCAATTCCGAGCGCAGCTTTGTGCAGTCGATCGCATAGCGCCTGTCGTGTCCGGGGCGGTCGGCGACCCGGGTGATTTGCGCTGCGTAGGACCGCCCCCCCGGGGGCCGTTCACGATCGAGGATTGCGCACAGCCGGTGTACGACCTCAAGGTTCGTCCGCTCGTTGAGGCCGCCGACATTGTACGTTTCGCCGGTCCGGCCGCGGTTGAGGATCAGCCATATGGCCTCGCAGTGGTCCGTCACGTAGAGCCAGTCCCGAACCTGGCCGCCATCCCCGTACACCGGCAGGCCCTTGCCATCGAGGGCGTTCAGGATCATCAAGGGAATGAGCTTTTCGGGAAACTGGTAGGGGCCGTAGTTGTTGGAGCAGTTGCTCGTGATCACCGGCATCCCATAGGTGTGGCAGTAGGCCCGGACAAGATGGTCGCTCGCCGCCTTGGATGCCGCGTACGGGCTGTTCGGGGCAAACGGGGTTCGTTCGGTGAATGGCGGATCGCCGGGCGCCAGCGTCCCGTAGACTTCATCGGTCGAGACATGCAGGAAGCGGAAACCGTCCCGCCGCGTGCCGGTGAGACCCGCCCAGTGCCGGCGGGTCGAGTCGAGAAGGCGAAGTGTGCCGACCACGTTGGCCTGGATGAACGGCTCGGGCGAATCGATCGAACGATCCACGTGGGATTCGGCGGCAAAATTCACGACGGCCTCTATGCCGTGCTCGGCGAGAAGACGGGACACCAGAGCCCCGTCGCCGATGTCCCCGTGAACAAAGACGTACCGAGGATCTGCCGCAATCTCGGCGAGGTTTGCCGGATTCCCGGCATAGGTCAGTTTGTCCAGGTTGACGAGCCTGCGCACTTTGCCGCCGCCCTCCAAGAGCCGCTGTCGGATGAAGTTGCTGCCTATGAAGCCGCAGCCGCCCGTCACGAGGAGGTTCATGGGGTCGCCTTCCAGTCCCAGAGGGCTTTCGCGATCGCCTCGTGAACCTCGGTCAACCTGATTCCGGCCCCTGACAGCTTGGAGGAATCCATCACGCAGTTGGACCTCGGCGTCTTGGCCGCCAGTTTCATGAATTCCGCCTCGCTCGAAAAAAAGAAGAACTCCTTCCGGCAGACACCGCTCTTTCGGATCAGGTCGACAACCTCATGGGTGGTCACGCGGCCTGGATTCGTGACGTTGTAAGTTCCAAAGGGCACCCGGCGCTCCCAGCAGGAAAAGGTTGCGTCGGCGAATTCGGCGAGGTGCGAGATCGAATTCTCGGCCTCGAGAAGGCGCGCATAGCGCATCAGCTTGGTCAGGTAGTTTCTCGGATTGTCCACGTTGTCGAAGGGTATTCGAAGCCGCCAAAGGAATACATTCGGTTTGCCGGCCAAGACCTCCTCTCCGAGGGCTTTAGAGCCGCTGTAAAACGAGCACGGCCCAGCCCGAAACGTGAAATTGGGAGTGTCCTCCTCGGTGAATCCCGCGCCATCGGGGCGGGCCCCGCTGTAAATGCACCCGGACGAGACGTGTCCCCACGGCACGCCCGCTTCCGCGCAGGCGTCAGCCACAATTCCGGGCAGGACCGCATTTCCCAGGAGACACTCGGCCTTTTGTCGCTCGCAAGCGTCGACATTGGGCTTACCCGTATAGCCGGCAGCGTTGATCAGGAACTCGGGGCGGTCCCTGCGCAGGGCCTCACGCAGCAACGCGCCATTTGAGTAGTCGAGTTCCGCCCTTCGCACATTTCGGTAGGGCACGCCCCGGCGCGTGAGCAACGCCTGGTAGGCTCCCCCCACATACCCCGAACCTCCAAGAAGATAGATCATGATTGTCGTCTGCGGTAATCGCCGCGGCTGAAGTATTTTTCAAGCCAAACGTACAGGCAGATGAAGATGTACCGGCTCCCCATCTCCTTGATCTTGAACTTGGCCTCCCCGCGGCGCCGGTTGCGCCAGGAAATGGGTGTGACCGTCCAGCTGTAACCCCGGACGATCGCCTTGAGGGGCAGTTCAACCGTGAGATTGAAGTGCGGCGCCAGGAACGGCCTGCAGCCGTCAATCACGGTCTTCCGGTAGGCCTTGAACGCATTGGTCGTGTCATTGAGGCTTATCCTGAACATCGCCTTGATGAAGAAATTGGCCAGCCGGTTCAGGAGCAGCTTGGCCCTTGGGTAGTCGGTCACGCTGCTTCCCTTCATGAAACGGCTCCCGAACGCGCATTCATGGCCTTGGTTCAACAGCGTCCAGTACGTCACGGCGTCGGCCGGGGAGTCGGACCCGTCGGCCATGACCACCACAACGGCGTCGCCCTGGATCCGCGTGAATCCAAACGTCACGGCGCGCCCAAATCCGTTGGGCCCGGAATTTTGTACCGGAACGAGCGTCGGAATCTCCGACTTCAGGGACTGCAGGACGGCCCAGGTCGAATCCGAACTGCCGTCGTCGACCACGACGAACTCGTGGTCGATCCCGGTCCTTGCAAACTCCGCATGGAAGGCGCGAAGGGTCTCGGGAAGCGATTCCTCCTCGTCGCGCGCGGGGATGACGACGGAAAAGAGTTTCAGGGCGTCCGGCATTTACAACGGTTCGGATAGCTCCAGCCATCCCGGATGTTCCCGCGCATGCGCCGCAATTTCATCAAGAATGGCCTCCTTGGCCGTTTGGGGACGCCAGTTCCAAAGCCGCCCGGCCTTTGCCGTGTCGAGGACGATCCAGGGAAGGTCGAACCTCCGGTGCTCCGCGCTCGAAGCCACGGGATGCGGTCCAAACCGAGCATCGCACCAAGCGTTCAGCTGGCGAAGGGAGGTGGCGGATGCAACGCCCCCACCCAAATTCACAATCCTGTCGCCGGAAGAGAGGCTCGGGGCCAGAAGCTGCTTGTCCAGGAGCGGGATGAGGTCCCTCGGATGCAGGCAGTCCCGAACCTGGTGTCCCGACCCGCCGAACCCCATATACTTGAGGGGCCGTCGGCGTAGGTGGCTGTTGATCCAAAACGCGAAGATGCCCTGATCCGCCCGGCCAAACTGGCCGGCCCCCGCCATGACACCGCATCGGTTGACGAAAACGGGCATGCCGAGCGACTCGCCGTACTCGAGCGCGAGCACTTCGCTCGCGAGCTTGGTTGCGCCGTACAGGGAAACCGGAGGGCTCGTCGAAAAATCCTCGGTGATCCCCGTCGCGCACAACCCGGCCGGCTGTGCGCCAGGCAGGGGCCGGAATGCGCCATCGACCACTTCCAGTTTCAGGCCGGAAAGAGGGCCCATGCCATAGACACGGCTCGTGCTCAGCAGGACGACTCCCGCCCTGTGGCGACGGCAGTAATCCAGCAGGTTGATCGTTCCCAGCAGGTTGTGCTCCACGAGCTGGCGCACGCTGGTCCGGCCATCGACCCCCGCAAGGACGCTTGGGTTTGCCGCCGCGTCAATGGCCCAATCGGCCGGCGGCAGGGCGTCCATGTCGGTCGCCGAACGGGCGTCCGCATGGATGAGCTTCACGCCGATGCGGCGCAACTCCTCCCGGTTGGCTTCGCTGCCGGGACGGATGAGATTGTCGAACCCGATCAGCTGGTGTGCGGATCCGGCCTGGGCCCAGGCACGGGCCAGAGAACTTCCGACAAATCCACAGACTCCCGAGATTAGGATCCGCATGGAAACAGTAGAATAGGGCTACTGCCCGCTTCGGCCCCCCTGGCGAAGCGCTTCCTCGTGGGCCTTCCTCTGCCGCATGCCCTCGTCCATCAGGTCCATGACAAGCATGCGCGCCTCCCTCTGTTTCCTCGCCTCCTGGATGGACATCCCCGGGGGAATCCCGCCCTGCACCGTGCCCGCGGCCGCAACGAACGGGACCGAGGAACTCGGACCCGATGGCCCCGCCTCCCTGCGGAGGTCAAGTGTCTGGTTGACGCCGTCGATCTTCACCACGGCCCGGTCGGCGGCGGCATCATAACTCAACACTTGGATGCGGCCATCGGCGTCTCCCACGCATATCCAATGGCTCCGCTTCCCGTTCACATCATAAATGCACACCTCCGACCCCGCCGAAGTGACGCTTCCTCCGGCCAGTTCAAAGGCCGGTCCGGATCCGGCGACCCGGCCTCCGGATGCGGCTCCCCTGGCGAGGAAGGGCGAATCCGCGGCCAAGGCGGTCTGGGCGGACAACCCACCGCCCAAGCGGGGCATGAAGGCGATGAGAAGCAGCCCTGCGCAATGGATTCGACCCGTCATGGTGTGCAAGACGATGGCAAATCGCCATGGGTCCGTCAAACTACGGATTTGCCCGGCCCAACAGGCTGATTTCAAGGTTGCGCAGGCTGAAAATAGGTGGGCCGCGCGGATTGCCGTGCGGCCTGCCGCCGGGCATGGGCGTGTCAAACGTCCAGACGGTGTCCCCGGGCTCTAGGCGCACCCCGCGAAGGACGACCTTGGCCCGGATTCGATCGTGCAGGTATCCCTGCCAGCTCAGATGCCCCGCGTGCCCCATTGACACCGGCCGGTTGTCCTTGGAGCGCAACTCGAACTCGATGTCGGCCACAAGGGCGAAAGGATGCGGGTTTCGGACGGCAAACGACGATGGGCCGTCGCTCCACCGCCAGGATTCGAAGTACGAATGCCCGTGCGGAGACCAGTGTTCGTCGAACACCGGTCCGACGAATTCGCCGGAGGTGGAGTCATAGCGCAAATCGGCCGGTCCCTCCAGCAGGTAGCGTTCGGGGTTCGGCAGCACCAGCACGTCGAGGGAGGCAAGCATGTTCAAGTTTCCAAGCGCCAGCACCAGCCACCAGCGTCGACCCCTTGGGACGAGAATATTGAATGCGAGGGTCATCGGCAGCAGCACCCTGGCGGCCGCCGGGGGGTACCCGTTCCAGACCGATGCGCCCAGCAACGCCATGAGCACAGCATAGCCAGCGCCCACCCTCCACCAGGAATCGTTCCAGCGCCTTCTCAGGGCAAAGAAGCCAAACTGGATCGTGAGGGCCGCAAGCGTGGCCATGTTTTGCGGGGCCGTCAGACTCGGCCTGGCACGCTCCCAGTCCCTGTACGAATCGCTCCATTTTCCGAAGTAGCCGGAGAACGGAACCGAGAAGTTGTCCGTACCTCCCCCGGTCGATCCGAGCCAGCGCCACAGGATCCACATCCAAACCAAGACGGGAAGCGCCACCACGGCGCCCAAGGCCAGGGAGCGCGCCCAGGCGCGGCCCGAGTTGCCTCGCGAAACCAGGGCGACACCGGCCAGGATGTTGGTCTCCCTGGCAAGTCCGGACACTCCCAGGACAATCGCCGCCATCCACGGCCGCTTCCACTCAAGCAACGCCAGGCCAAAGGCGATCAGAAGCAAGCTCGGCCCGTCCACCAGCGACGCGCGAATGCTGTGGCACATTCCGAAGGAATACAGGACACACGCCCACCGCAGGAAATTTCCCCACCCGCAGGGCGGAAACCACCTCATCAGAAGCAACGCAAGCAGCAGCCATGCGACCAGGGACTGCACGGCGTACGCATTGGCGGCGCGAATCGGGTTTCCTCCCGCGAAAACCCATGCCGACCAGCTAAACAGGATGCGCCTTGCGCGATAGGAGAGATTGTCCACAGCCGGGGCGAGCATGGGATCGGACAGGTGGGGCCGCATCGCGATCTCCGCGTAGAACTGGCCGTCATAGCCCCACGAGTCTCTCAGTTCGAAGGGATGGGCAGCGCGCATTTCCGGCAGAAGTCGCGCATCCTGCCTGTCGCCGATCTCAAGCAGGTAGGTGAAACCGCGTCCGGGCAGGTAGCAATGCGCGGCGACCCAAAAAAGGGAGCCGACAAGCGCTGCGTAGGCCAGCTTGGGACCAAATCGCAACCACCGGGTGAGAAATGGGTTGAGCTTCACCATGGTCCGGGGGAAAACATCGCCGCTGCCCGGCTTGAAGCAAGAATGGATTTGCCCGCAACACCACCGTTACCCGCGGGATTTCCGCCGCGCCGAACCTGGGGTCCGGCCGCGGTTCTTGCGGTCTTGGCGCTCGCGCTCTATGCCGCCGTGTTGGTTCGATTCGTCGACGCCACAGCTTCGGGCTCGGACGAATCAGGTTACTTTAACCACGCGCGTTTGCTGGCATCGGGCACGGTCCATGTTGCGGCCCGCGAATTGCCCGGCCTGCCGATGAGGCAGGCGCCCTACTACTGGTATGTTCCGCTGGGGTTGAAGCCGGGACCCGATGGCAGGACGCTTGTGCCGACCTATCCCGTGGGACTCCCGCTCCTGATCCTCGCGGCGCGGCCCTTCGCCGGTTGGGAGCGCGGCGCCGATGCCATTCTCGTGCTGCATAATCTTGCGGGTCTCCTGCTGGTCTGGTCTCTCGGCCGCGCAGTGGGTCTGTCCAGCGCCTGGGCCTGCCTTGGGTCGGTGATCGTCGCGGCCAGCCCATTGTACCTGTTCTTCACTTTTCGGGCCATGAGCGATCTGCCGGCCATGGTATGGACCGCAGCGGCGATTATTGCCGCCTGGCGCGCTCGTCAACGGGCATCGTGGGCCCTCCTTGCGGGGGCGACGCTCGCCGGGGCGGTCCTGATTCGGCCAAGCAATGCGTTGGCCGCACTCCCGGTGTGGGTTGCCCTGGGCTTCTCCCCCGCCACGGCTCGCGCCGATCTCTTCCGGTGGGCCCTGGCGCTGCTGGGAGCTCTTCCCGGAGCTGTCTTTTTCTGCCTCCACTGCCACGCAGCCTATGGCAGCTGGCTCGCCACTGGGTATGGCGACATCGGTGTGGATTTTGGCGTCACCTGGGTGGGCGTGACCCTCGCCCACTACGCCCATTGGCTGCCGATTCTCTTTACTCCCGTTGCGTTTTTCATCCTGGCGCTGCCTTGGCGCGCGCGCTCGGCGCCGCGTGCCACCGCCGTTCTCCTGGCTTGGATTGTCCCCTATGCCGCGTTTTACGTGACCTACCGGTGCACCCACGAGACCTGGTGGTACCTTCGGTTTCTCCTCCCGGCCGCGCCTGCCCTGGTCGTGGGCAGTCTGCTAGGCCTGCAATCAGTCATTCCCAAGGCGGCCAGGATGCTTCCACCCGGTCTCGCCCTCGCCGGCGCGTGCGGCGCCGTCTTCCTCTTCGACGGCCATTGGCTGCGCAAGTTCAACACCCTCAGCACCGGCCGGGACGAGCGCGCCTATAGGGACGCCGTGGCCTGGCTGCCCACCCACGTTCCGCACGACGCGGTGATTCTATCCATGCAAGCCAGCGGGGCCCTGTTTTTTGACACGGACTACACGCTGCTGCGTTGGGACCAAGTCACGGACGACAACCGCGCGCTGCTGTTGTCCATTCTCAACAAATCGAAGCTCCCGCTGTACGCGGTGCTTTTCCCCTTTGAGACGGACGCCGCGCTGCGCGAACATATGCCGGGGCGCTGGACCAAGGTCCGTGCGATCGACACGATTGCCGTGTGGCAGCGCCAGGGCGGATGAGCCATGCTTCTGCTCGACCTGACACACACGGCGCACACCCGCGCGAGAACAGGGATCCAGCGCGTGGCGCGGACCCTATGGTCGAGGTTGGGCGAGGAGGCGCAGCCGGTGTGCCTCGACAAGTACCTGGGCTCGTGGCGCAAGCTCGATCCATGGGAGCTGGAGAGCCTCGCGGAGGATCAGCCGGGGACAAGGCGCGGGACGCGATGGCCCCTGCGGGCGAGGCTGGGCGGGTACTTGGGCAGGCTCGGTGGGCGCGGCCGCGGGCTGAACACAACTGCCGGAGGGCTCATCGTGCCGGAGATCCCCTCGCGAAGTGTCTCGCGGGCGCACCCGGCGCTGTTCGCAGCCGTCCAGGGTCCCCGCACCGCCATCTTTTACGACGCGCTGCCCCTGACCCACCCGGAATTCACGCCGCAGGGGACCGTGGCGCTGTTCCCCGGGTACCTGCAGGATCTGCTCGCCTTTGACGGGATCGCCGCGATCTCCCGCGATTCGAGGG
Organism: uncultured Opitutaceae bacterium; assembly: GCA_964527955.1. Taxonomy (GTDB): domain Bacteria; phylum Verrucomicrobiota; class Verrucomicrobiia; order Opitutales; family Opitutaceae; genus Palsa-1447. Next base: position 9,636 of record CAZGOX010000015.1, read on the forward strand.
ATGCCCTCCTCGGTTACTGGGAGTGGCTTGGGGTTCGCGACCACCCTCCGGTCGAGGCGATCACCCTCGGCCTTGCCGCACCCCCCGCGCCACGGCCCGACCCCGGGGAACCGGCCACCAGGCCCGCAGTGGCAACCGTGCTCAGCGTCGGCACGATCGAGGGCCGGAAGAATCATGTCGCGCTGCTCGAGGCCTGTGAACGCCTTTGGCGGCGCGGACATGGTTTCGGACTTCGACTCATCGGAATGGCGCAGCTGGAGACCGGGGGGCCCGCGCTCGCCAGGATCGACGAACTCAAGCGGGCCGGCCGGCCCCTGAGATACGACGGCCCGGTCGGCGACGCGGAGCTTGAGGAGGCCTACTCGGAATGCGCCTTCACCGTCTATCCGTCGCTCGCCGAGGGGTTCGGATTGCCGGTCCTCGAAAGCGTGGCGCGCGGCAGGGCCTGCGTCTGCCTCGGCCGCGGCGCGTTGGGTGAGGTTGCCCTGGAAGGAGGATGCCTCGCCGTCCCGTCCGTGGATGCGGCAAGCCTTGAGGGCGCGATCGCCTGCCTCCTCGGAGATCCGGGCAGGCTGGCTGGTCTCGAAGCCGAGGCCCGCGCCAGGGTGCCCAAGAGCTGGGATGACTATGTCCGGGAGCTGACAGGCTGGATGGGTGGCCTTGAACGAAGGCGTTAATCCTTTGCGTTTGCCTATTCCCGGCGAGGCGGCACGCTGCGGCAGCGTTCATGGC
>CAZGOX010000015.1:10467-21234 GCA_964527955.1 uncultured Opitutaceae bacterium
TCCTTTGCGTTTGCCTATTCCCGGCGAGGCGGCACGCTGCGGCAGCGTTCATGGCCATTTCACTTTTTTCGAAGACCAAGAAGGGTGTGCTCGAGCGGTGCCGGGGCGACACGGCCACAAAGCTGCGGCACAGGTACGCCCCCTACTACATCTCGATGGACGCCCAGGACGGCACGGCGGTCGAGCTCGACGGAAGGAAGATGGTCATGCTGTCCAGCAACGACTACCTCGGCCTGGCCTTCCATCCCAAGGTCATTGAGGCCGCGCGTGAGGCGCTTCAAAAATGGGGATCGAGCACGAACGGCGCGCGCTCCTCCAACGGATCCCGGAAGTTCCACCTGGAGCTTGAGGAAAGGCTGGCGGCCTTCCTCGGACGGGAGGCATGCCACGTGCACGCCGCCGGATACCTGTCGTGCATGTCCTCCGTTTCCACATTCGCACAGAAGGGCGACATGATATTTGCGGACAGGAATATCCATTCCTGCCTCCTGGACGGCGTCCGCCTCTCCATGGCGAACTACGAGAGGTTCTCGCACAACAGTCCGGAGGACTTCCGTACCGTCGCCGCGGCGGCGGCGCCCGCCGCCGCCAAGCTTCTCGTGCTAGAGGGCGTCTATTCCATGGAGGGGCACATCTGCCGCCTTCCGGAAATTCTGGAGATTGCCGAGGAGCACGGGTGCTTTGTCGTCCTGGACGACGCGCACGGCCTGGGCGTGCTGGGTCGCCAGGGCCGGGGGACCGCGGACCACTTCGGATTGAACGGGGAGGTCGACGTGGTGTGCGGGAGCCTCTCGAAGTCCCTCGCCAGCACCGGTGGATTTGTGGCCGGGTCGCGCGATGTGATCGAGTACCTTCGAACGCATTCGAGGCAGACCATTTTTTCCGCGGCACTAGGGCCGGGCCAGGCCGCGGCCGCCCTTGCTGCCCTGGACGTGATCGAGTCCGAGCCGTGGCACCTCGAGAGACTTTGGGCCAACACGCGGCGCTACCGGGAAATGCTCAAGGGCCTGGGCCTGGACACCTGGGACAGCGAGACGCCTGCCCTGCCGATCGTCCTGGGGTCGAAGGAAAGGGTGTATGTTTTCTGGAAGGCCCTGCTCGAAAAGGGGGTCTTTACGGTCCTGTCGATCGCGCCCGCGGTGCCGGCAGGCAGGGACCTGATTCGCACCGCGATCTCCGCCATGCACACCGACGAGGACATCGAGAAGATAGGCGATGCGATGGCGTACGCCTTGAAGAAACTGTAAGGGGTCAGGTTGCGATGCGCCTGGTACCTTGTAGGTCAGCGAGCTTGCTCGCGCTCCGGGAAGGCGCGAGCAAGCTCGCTGACCTACGAGAGTCGGACCGCCTGACCCCTTAGCATTGCAACAAAGCCCGTACTGCTTCCGCAGCCTCACCCCAGGTCGGCAGTGCCCGCGAGCAGGCTTCGGCCTTGAGCCGAGCCCTTGCCGGCTCGTCGGCAAGAAAGGTGCGCAGGGCCGATTTCCACGCCCCGAGGTTGCCCGTCTCAACCGTCACGCATCCTCCGCCGGAGGCGTTTTCAAGAAGCGACGGCTGGTTGCTGCAAATGACCGGCACCCCCATCCAAAGCGACTCCAGCAGCGGCAGCCCGCAGCCCTCGGCCAAGGTTGGCACGACGGTCGCCGAGGCTGAAGCATAGAGCCGCGCGAGTTCCGCGTCGCCCATCGCGCCATGGCAGCGCAGCCCGGGCTGCCTTCGGGCGGCCCTCCCCAGCCGTTCCGCAATCTCCTTTCCAAAGACGGGATTCACCCGGCCGACGAGGTGCAGCGAGAAGCGAAGCCCCTCGGCCCAAAGGGCCTCGCAAACCTCGAGAAGAAACCCCTGGTTCTTTCGGGGCTCCAGGATGCCGACGCAAAGCAGCAAGGGGTCAGGTTGTACATTGTACCCAGCCATTTTCGGTTGGGTACAATGTACAACCTGACCCCTTGCCACACCCGGCATGAAGTCCGCCCCGAGCTGGAGCACGTCGACCGGAGGCGTCCTTTCGGCTCCCATCCAGCGCCAGTACCCGAGAAGCTCCGCCCTGCTGGCCTCGGAGATCGCCAGGATCCTGTCAAAGCCCAGCAGAAGTTTCATGTATCCGGGATGCCTCGCCACGCTGTGGGGCCATGTGATCCGCGGGAGCCTGAGTGGAATTGCGTCGTTGAAGATCGCCGCCGCCCGGCAACGCCGTCCGGCTAGGAATTCGGCGAAGCCCGGCCGCTCCCCCTCGGAGAAGAGCTCGCCGGTGAGAAACCAATCCCCGGGGCCCGCCGCGCGGGCCGCTTCCTCCCAGGTTCCAGGCGTCGCCGACCCGCCCAGCTCGGCGAGCAGCCGGCGGTTGAGGCGGAGCAGGCCGGACGCATGCTCTGCCGCCGAGGACTTGGTGACGTCGAAGTGGATCATGCCATGGCCCGGGTGAACTGCTCCACCAGTCGCCCGGCATTCCGATGGGCGTCGAAGTTCTCCTCGACCCACAGCCGGGCCGCCGCGCGGAGGCGCTCGGCAAGTGCGTCGTCCGTCGAGAGGCGACTCAGGTGCGCCACCCAGGCGTCCGGCGACTCGACGGGCGCCACAAGCCCGTTGACACCGTCCGCGATCGCCTCGGTGGCCGCCGCTGTGGGCGAAGTCACCACAAGCACTCCTGCGGACATGGCCTCGGGAATCACGTTGGGAAGGCCGTCGCGATCCCCGCTGGAGGCAATGACGCCGGTGTGAAGGAGGACGTCGGCCCATGAGTACTGGTCCCACACCTCGTGCTGGGCCAGCTCCCCGGTGAAGGTGATGTCCGCCGCCACTCCGAGGCCGCCGGCGAGCTGCTCCAGTTCGGACTGCAGCGGCCCGCCGCCGACGATGCGCGCCTCGAACGGGATGCCCGCGGAGCGCAGCGCGGCATAGATGCGAACCTGGCGGTCAAGGCCCTTTTTCTCCACCAGCCGCGCGACGCTGAGGAGGCGCAGCGGCGCCCGCGAGGCCCGAAGCGGCTTGATCGGGGGGGAGCGCTCCAGGCCCCGTCGGATGCAAAAGACCTTCTCCGCGGGGATGCCCCGCCCCACGAGCGCGCTCCGCCCCATCTCCGTCGAGGTGTGCACGAAGCTGGCGCACGAGAGCTTCTCCCGCAGCCACCAGTCGCCCCCGTGCTCAAAGATGTCGTAGGCATGGGCCGCCGCGCTGTAGCGGTGACCGTCGATCCGCCACAGGAGCCAGGCCGCGGTCGCCGGGGCCCCGCCCCAGGCGGCGTGGACCAGCGCCGGCGGATTGCGCCTGAAGGATCCCGCCACCACGCACGCAAACCCGGCCCCCAGCAGGTTCTCCCAAAAATTGATCCAGGAGGGCGGCCTCCTGTCGGCGAGCCCGCGCAGGATCTCCCGGAGCACCTCCGGCCTGCGCACCGACTCGCGCGGGATCACCCAGACAAGGGAAAAGAGCCGCCACTTGTTGAATCGCTCGACCTTGAGTCCGCGGAACGTCCGGCCTCCACCCCAGAGCGAGTAGAGCCTGAGGTTCGCCCCCCGTGCGCGGACCGCGATGACCTCGCGCTGCAGGAACGCCTCCGAGGTCTTCGGAAACGTGGTGAAAAGGTAGGCTATTTCGCGGGGCCCCATCGGCTGGTGAACGGGTAGTAAATGAACAGCGGCCGCCCGACCACGTCCATGGCGGGCACGAAGCCCCAATACCGGCTGTCCTCGCTGTTTCCCGAGTTGTCGCCCAGTGCCAGGAACCGATCCGGCGGCACCACGACAGGCTGGCCCCTGAAGAGGTAACTGGCGCCGTCCCTCGCCTCCTTGTTGAGGTAGCCGCCGTAGGGGCGCACCCGCCGGGCGTTCAGGTCGAACGCCTCCGCCCCGGTGATGGGGCGGTTGTTCCGCCATAGCACGGGCTGCTTGATCTCGATCAGGTCGCCCGGGGTCCCGACGAGCCGCTTGATGTAGTACTGGTCGCCGTACATGGCCGCGATCCCCGGGATGTTCCCCGTGCGGAAGACGAAACCCTGGCCCGGACTCGGGCGGACAAAATGGTAGCTGATCCTGTCGACAAAAAGCTGGTCGCCCGCCATGAGGTCGAACCGGATGACCGGGTCCCCTTCCCCGACGGTCCGGTTCAGGGGAATCCTGTGCACCTGGTTCATGCTGTCGGCGTTCTCGGTCAGCTTGATCCAGGTCTCCTCCATTCCTCCCGTCTCCTTGAGACGGTTCCAGTACGCTGCGAATGCCGCGGCGTCGCCCCCGAAGAACGTCTCCTGCACAAGGCGGTCGAAGTCGCCGAAGTCCCTCGGCACGCGGACGCTCGCCGGCACGCCGTCGACGTAGAACGTGTACTCCTTGACCTCGGTCGGAAACACAAGCCAGGTCCGGTCGCTCCTCAACGTGTAGGCCATCTGCCCGCTGTTGAAGAAAAGGGCGGAGACCTCGCCGGAGCGCGGCGCCGTCACTTCCTTGCGCTGGGCCCCGAACAGAAGGAACCGGGCCGCCTGTCCCAAGGCACCGGGCGCCGGCGTCCCGGCGGGGAGATTCTCCCCCGTCATCCCGTAGTAGGTCGGCCACATCGAGTTCGTCGGGATCTTGAACGGCTGCAGGAAATACGTGCGCACGCCAAGGATCATGATCGCGGCCACGAGGAAGAACTCGACGTTCTCGGACAGGGAGGTCTTCGGGTAGACGGCGCCCCCCGTCCTGCGCAAGACGTCCTCGAGCGAGTCGATTCCGAGCTTCAGGCGGGCGGCATCGGCGCGTTCCCTGAGGCCCCGCCGCAAGTCATCCTGGCGCCGCCTAAGTTCCGCGGCCTCGGCCGCGCCCAGCGTATCCCGGCGAAAGTTCCAGACCCTTTCGGCGAGGTCCAGCCAATTGCCCGCGCTCGTGCGCGTTTTCCGCTCCCGGGATGCGAGGAATCCAAACATAAGGGGTCAGGGTAGGATAAAAGGCGCCGGCGCAGCAAGCCCGGCTGGAGGTCAGTCATTCTTAAGCACCTGGATGAATGCCTCCGGGGGGATCGAGACCCTCCCGATCTGCTTCATCTTCGCCTTTCCCTCCTTCTGCTTCTCCAGGAGCTTGCGCTTCCTCGTGATGTCTCCGCCGTAGCATTTCGCCGTCACGTCCTTGCGCAGCATGCGCACGTTCTCGCGGGCGATGACCTTGCCGCCGATCGCCGCCTGGATGGCCACCTTGAACATCTGCGGGGGGATGATGCCGGCAAGCTTCTCGCACAGCGACCTTCCGCGGTCCTCCGCCTTCGTCCTGTGCACGATGGTCGCGAATGCGTCGACCGGCTCGCCGTTGATCATGATGTCCATCCTCACCAGGTCCGCCGGGCGGTACTCCCCGAGCTCGTAGTCCATCGACCCGTAGCCGTGGGTGAAGCTCTTGAGACGGTCGTTGAAGTCGACGAGGATCTCGTTCAGCGGAAGGATGCAGGTGAGCACGACGCGGGTCGCGTCGAGCGTGTCCGTGTGGTCGAGGGTCCCGCGTTTCTCCATCACCAAGGCGAGCATGTCTCCCATCGCGTCGTTGGGGATGTGGATCGACGCCTTGATCGTCGGCTCCCGTATCTCCGCAATGGACGACGGATCGGGCAGGTTGACCGGGTTGTCCACCTCGGCCACTTCGCCGCCGTGCCGGACGACCCGGTAGACCACGCTCGGGTAGGTTGAGATGATCTCGACACCGTGTTCCCTCCGGATCCTCTCCTGGATGATCTCCATGTGGAGCAGGCCAAGGAACCCGCACCGGAAGCCAAAGCCCAGGGCGACAGAGCTCTCCTGTTGGTAGCCGAAGGCTGCGTCGTTGAGGCGCAGGCGCCCGAGGGCGGCCTTGAGCTTCTCGTAGTCCGAGGAGTCGACCGGGTACATGCCGCAGAAGACCATCGGCCTCACTTCCTTGTATCCGGGCAGCATCTCGGAGGCCGGCTTGTTCGCGAGCGTTATGGTGTCGCCGGTCTTGATGTCGGCGGGATCCTTCACGTTGGAGACGATGTAACCGACATCCCCCGGGCCGAGGGACGCCGTCTTCTTCATCTTCGGCGTGAACACCCCGACCTCCTTGACCTCCGATTTCTGGCCCGTGCTCATCAGCATCATCATGTCGCCGGCCCGAAGGGTGCCGGAAAACACGCGCACGTAGGCGATCACGCCCCGGTACGAGTCGTAGAGGGAGTCGAACACCAGGGTCCGCAGCTGCGGCGTCTCCGTCCAGCGGGGGGGCGGGACCCGGTGCACCACCGCCTCCAGGATCTCCTCAATGCCGATTCCCGCCTTTCCGCTCGCGAGGATGGCCTCCTCCGCCGGAATCGTGAGGATGTCCTCGAGCTGACGGATGCACAGGTCCAGGTTCGCGCTCGGCAGGTCGATCTTGTTGATGACCGGGATCACCCGGAGCTTCTGCGCGAACGCCAGGTGGGCGTTCGCGACGGTCTGCGCCTCGACCCCCTGCGCCGCGTCGATGAGCAGGACGGCTCCCTCGCAGGCTGCAAGGCTGCGCGACACCTCGTACGAGAAATCAACATGGCCGGGCGTGTCCATCAGGTTCAGCTTGTAGACCAGGCCGTCCTTCGCCTTGTACCGCATCGTCACGGGGTGCGACTTGATCGTGATCCCGCGCTCCTTCTCCAGGTCCATCGAGTCGAGATGCTGCGCGGTCATGACCCTGTCCTCCACCGTGTGGGTGGATTCGAGAAGCCGGTCCGAGAGCGTGGTCTTCCCATGGTCCACGTGGGCAATGATGCAAAAATTGCGGGTGAGAAGGGGATCCATGGGTCAGGCGACGAGATCTTCCATCTCGCTCAGGCTCCTGACCGGCCAGCTCTTGTCGGTGCGCCGCGCAAGACCGGCAAGGACGCCGCCCGGCCCAAGCTCGAGAAATTCCGTGGCGCCCGCCGCCACGGCCGCGCGCATGCAGTCCTCCCAGAGCACCGACGAGACGACCTGGCGCACAAGCCCGGTCTTGACCGATTCCGGGTCGCCTGCCGCCGCGCCCGTCGCATTGGCAAAGACCGGAAACCGCAGCGGAGCGAACCGGAGCGGCTCCAGGTGCCGGGCGAACGCCTCCCGCGCCGGTTCCATGAGCCTGCTATGGTAGGCTCCGGCCACATTGAGGGGCATGATCTTCTTGATGCCGCGGGACTTCGCCGTGGTGACGGCCGCCGCCACCCGCCCCTTTTCGCCGGAGATGATGATCTGGCCGGGTGCGTTGAAATTGGCGGCATCGATCTCGAATTCCCGGCACAGCTCCAGCACGGTCGCCCGCTCCTCGCCGAGTATGGCCGCCATCCCGCCCGCCGCCTGTTCGCAGGCCTGCTGCATCAGCCTGCCCCGCTCCGCGACGATCTTCAGGCCCGTGCGGAAGTCGAACGCCCCGGCGACCGCGCACGCGGTCAATTCACCCAGGCTGAGCCCCATGGCAAAGCCCGGCGCAAAGGCGTCGCCCTGCGCCTCCCTCAGGGCGGCCACGAGCGCCATCCCATGCACGTACAGGGCGGGCTGGCAGACGGCGGTCTGCGTCAGCTCGGCCTCGGGACCCTCGAAGCTGACCTTGGATACGCTCCATCCGAGCACGCGGTCCGCCTCGTCATAGACGGCCCGCGCTGCCGGCGACCCGGCGTGGAGCGAACGGCCCATGCCCACCTTTTGGGCGCCCTGCCCTGCAAATAAGAGTGCCAATGCCATGGAGTTTTGACCGAAACCCTTCAGGGAATCGGGTGCTTCCCCGGAATCCAAGCATTAAAAAGGCGGTTGTCATCGGTCGCCGCCCGCTGTTCATTGCAAACTGCCCGCGATCCGCCGGCAAAGGACCGCGACCCTTCACCCATGACCCACCGCCCCCTCCGTCCGCTCACCGGCGCCATAACCGCCCTGGCCACGCCCTTCCGCAAGGGCGCCGTCGCTTATGACGACATCCGGATGCTCGTTGATTACCAGGTGAGAAGCGGCATCGACGGGATTTCCCCGGCGGGCACGACGGGCGAGTCGCCCACCCTTTCGCACGAGGAGCATGCGGAGGTCGTGCGCGCGGTCGTCGCGGCCGCCCGGGGTCGGGTGCCGGTGATTGCCGGTGCCGGCTCCAATTCCACCCGCGAGGCGGTTGCGCTCGCCAAGCTGGCCGACGAGGCGGCCGCGGACGCCCTCCTCGTGGTGGCTCCCTACTACAACAAGCCGAGCCAGGAGGGGCTGTTCGGGCATTTTTCCGCGATCGCCGAGACGACGGAGCTTCCGATCATCCTCTACTCCATCCCCGGCCGCTGCGGAATCGAGATCGGCGTCCCCGTGGTGGAGCGCCTTCGGGCCCGATACCCCCACGTGCGATGGATCAAGGAGTCCGGAGGAAGCGTGGATCGTGTGGACCAGCTGAAGCAGGCCCTTGGCGCGGACATCACGGTGCTCAGCGGCGACGACTCCCTCACCCTCCCGTTCATGGCCGTTGGCGCGGAAGGCGTGATCAGCGTCGCGTCCAACCTGGCCGTTCGCGAGGTCCGCCGCATGGTCCACAGCGCCCTCGACGGCGATTTTTCCGCCGCCGGCAGGATGCACCGCAAGCTGTATCCCCTGTTCAAGACACTCTTCATGGAACCCAGCCCCGCCCCGATCAAGGCGGCCCTGGCCCGCGCGGGGCTGATCTCCTCCCCGGAGGTGCGCGCCCCGCTGTGCGGCCTGACACCGGCGACCGCGGCCGTCCTGGCACGGGTGCTCGCGGGACTCGGCCGATGAGCAAGCCCCTTTCCATCCTGCTTCACGGCGCCCGCGGGCGCATGGGAAGAATGATCACTGGGATCGCGCCCGAGCTCGGAGTCTCGATCGGTGCCTCGGTCGACGTCGACGACGACCTCGCCGCGGGACTGGATGCCTGCGATGTGATCGTGGACTTCAGTGTGCCGGCGGTCACCCGGTCCCTTCTCGAGCTTGCCGTGGGGTGGAAGAAGCCGGTCGTCCTCGGGACCACGGGACACGATCCCGCGGAGAAGAAGGCGCTGCTGGAACTGGCCGCAAAGGTGCCCTGCGTCTGGGCCGGAAACTTTTCCGAGGGCGTGAACCTGCTCTTCGCCCTGGTGCGGCGCGCGGCAAGGACGCTCGGGCCGGAGTACGACGCCGAGGTCGTGGAGATGCACCACAGGTTCAAGAAGGACGCCCCGAGCGGCACGGCGGCGCGGCTTCTCGAGATCATCCTGGAGGAGCGCAAGCTGGGTTCGGAGTCCCTGCGGCACGGCCGAAGCGGGATCACAGGCGCGCGCTCCCAGGCCGAGGTCGGCGTGCATTCCCTTCGCGGCGGCGACGTGGTCGGCGACCACACGGTCATCTTTGCAGCCCTCGGCGAGCGGCTGGAGCTGACGCACAAGGCGTCGGACAGGGCGATCTTCGCGCGCGGAGCCCTGCGCGCCGCCCAGTGGGTCGTGCGCCAGCCGCCGGGTGTGTACGACATGCAGGACGTCCTCGGCCTGAAGTGAAGTGATCACGTCCATCCAGGGAACGCTTGTATCCTCGGCTCCCCTCAGGGTCATCGTCGAGGTGAACGGCCTGGGCTACGAGGTGAACGTCCCGGCGACGGCCGCCGACCGACTTCCGGCGCCGGGGTCCGGCGTCCGGCTGCACACCCTTGTGATCTACCGCGAGGACGCCCAGACGCTCTACGGCTTTGCGACCGCCGCAGAGCGGGATTTTTTCAGGCTCATGGTCGAGAATGTCACCGGTGTCGGCCCCAAGGTGGCGCTCGGCATCATGAGCCGCCTGTCCCTGCCGCTGCTGGTCGGCGCCATCAGCGCGGGCGACGTGTCCACGCTGGCCCAATGCCCGGGCATCGGCCGCAAGACTGCGGAACGCCTGGTGGTGGAGCTCAAGGCGAGGGTCGGGGCACCGAACGGCGCGATGGCCGATCCTTCGGCTCCCGGCGCAGCCGAGCGCATCGGAACCCCGCACCGGGACGCGGTGGCCGCGCTGATCGCGCTTGGATACAAGACTGCGGATGCGGACCAGGCCGTTCGTCGCGCGGCCCTGGCGCTTGGCCCGGACGCGCCCACCGAGGGGCTTGTCAGGAAGGCGCTCGCGGGCTGAAGGCCCCGGGCAGCGCCCTTACTTGTCCAGCTGAAGCTGGAAGGCCGTCATCTCGACGGGCCCTTGCTGGGTTTTCTGGATGCCGTTCAGCGTTCCCGAGGGCGAAACCGGAGCGGCCGCCTTGGGGTCAAACGTCAACGGCCCGACCGGGTGCCTCTGGATCGGCGCCAGCTGGACCTGGTTCATCCATGCAAACGGATCCTGCTGTTCACTCGAGACGAAGAGCGCGGCCCCGCGGGCCGTCGAAGGTTCCAGGTGAAGGCGGTACAGGGGCTGAACCCCGGACTCAAGGCGCGCGGCCACAACGGTCGGCGCAGCCACCCCGGGCGACGGGAGGCTGGCGCTCGCGAGGGAGGCTTGCGGCCCCGGGGCGACGCCGGCGGCGGGATGGCGTGGCACGAGAAGAAGCGCAAGGCACGCCGCTGCGGCAAGGCCGGCGGCGGCAAACGAAAGACTCCGGGCGCGGGCGCCGCGGGTGACCCTGCGTTCAGCCCCGGGGACGGGCGCAGTCTCGCGGAACTGTTCGGCCAGGATCATGCACGCCTTCTGCATGCTGCAATACTCCCGGTAAATCCGGGCCCGTGCGGGATTCTGCGCCACCTCGGCCTCGAGTCGCGCCGCATCCGCGGACGTGATCTCGTGGTCGACGTAGAGGTTAAGCAACTCGATGAATTCCGTGTCGTTCATTTGAATTCCTCCCCGAGGGTTGCGCGCAGGCTTTCCCGGGCGCGGGC
>CAZGOX010000016.1:0-10962 GCA_964527955.1 uncultured Opitutaceae bacterium
CCCACCCCTCCGCGGGACGGAGGACCTGCGGGGCAAGACCTCCCTTCGCCAGTCCGCCGCCGTGCTTGGGCGCGCGCGCCTTTTTGTCGGGACGGTGGGGTTCATCATGCACCTCGCCCGGGCCGTCGACTGCCCCGCCGTCGTGATTTACGGGGGGCGCGAGCCCCCGGAGTTCACCGGGTATCCCTGCAACCTGAACGTGGACTGCCGCCCCGCCTGCTCGCCCTGCTGGCAGCGAAACCGGTGCGATTTCGGCCATGCCTGCATGGAGGACATCACTGCGAGCCGCGTGATCGAGTCCGTCGCCCGGATGCTCGATCGTCCCCGCGGGCCGCTCGCCGTCCAGGAGGAGACCCTGTGAGCACCGCGGCTTCCGTTTCCGTGGAGGGACCGGCCCGGCCGCGCCTGAGGGAGGACGGCGTCGAGGCGCTCCGCGGGCTGGCCGCCCTGATGGTGCTGTACTGCCACACGCTGGCACCCATACCCGACCTGGACCCCGGATACAGCCCGTCGGAGCTATTCTGGAGATTTGAGACGGGCCAGGGGGCCGTGCTCCTCTTCTTCGTCATTTCCGGGTACGTGATCGGCCTCACGAACGCGGCGCCGTTCAGCCCCGGCCGGGCGCGCCAGTACCTGCGCCGGCGGGCCGTCCGCCTCCTTCCGCTCTACTGGATCGCGATCGGGCTGAGCGTCCTCAGCCGCCCCAGGGATTCCGTGGAAGCCGTCGTCGACAACCTGCTCTTCCTGCAAAACGGCCTGCCCTACTTCCATTGGCGCGCGTCCATCCTCGCCAGCAACAGCAATCTCTGGAGCCTGAACTACGAGGTTGTGTACTATCTGGCGTTCCTGGCTGTCTGGCGGCTCGAATGGCGGCCGGGCATCGTGGCCGCGGCCTGCGGCCTTGTGTCGGCCGTCGGATTCTTTTGGACGGCGGTCCCTGGGTTCCTCACGTGCTACGCGGGAGGCGGCGTCTTCTGGTTTGCGGGCCTCTGGCTCGCGAGGCGGCCTCAGCCCGTTTCCATCACCGGGGAGACGGAGCCGTGGCCGGCCCTGCTGCTTCTCTATGTGGCGACCTGGAAGCTCAAGCCCACCTTCCTCCTGCTGCATCGCCTCGGCATTCCGATTCCCGACCACTGGGTCGGCTTGATCTACTTTGACTTCCTGCCCGTGTGCGTGGTCCTTCTTGCGATTGCGAGCGGGAGACGATTCCGCGGCTGGCGCACGGCCAAGTGGCTCTGCCTCGCCCTTCCCGCCGGCTATTTTGCCTGGCGCGCCTCGCGCGGGTTGCTGTTCGAGGATCCAAACTTTCATGTCCCGCTGGCGCTGACCGTGGCGGCGGCGGCCCTTTGGTGGTGGCGACCCGCGCTGGTTGGGATCGCCAGGATGGCTGCCGTAGGATCCATCTCCTACGGCATTTACATTTTCCAGCGGCCCGTCCAGTGGTTCGTCCTGGATTGGATCCCGCTGCCCGCCGGGAGCGCGGCCTCGTTCGGCATCCGGATGATGGTGTTCCTGGCCCTTATCTTCATCCTTGCCTACCTGATGGAGCACGTCCTGCAGCCGCGGATCAACCAGGCCGCGAAGAGGCGCCCATGAGTCCGCGTCTGACGGCGATCCTCTGCACCCACCGGCCCAACGCGGACCGGCTCAGGCGCGCCCTCGAGGGGCTGGCCCGGCAGTCGCTCGCCCGGGAGGACTGGGAACTCGTCCTTGTGGACAACGCCTCCCCGGAGCCGTTTGCCATCGCACCGGAGATCCGGCGCGCGATCCAGGCCCGCCTGGTCGTCGAGCCGGTGCTGGGCCTGTCGTCAGCCCGCACGGCCGGCATGGGAGTGGCGCAGGGATCCCTCATCGTGTTTGTCGATGACGACAACGTCCTGGATGCCGGGTACCTCGCACAGGTTGTGCGCATCTTCGCCGAGCACACCACCCTTGGGGCCATCGGCGGCGTCAGCACCCCTGAATTTGAGAAGGCGCCCGCCGCCTGGCAATCGGAGTTCTTCGGGCTGCTGGCGCTTCGCGACCTCGGGCCTGAGCCGAGGATCTCCCGGGAAACGCGCGCCCCGGGATCCGGCGTCGATGGATATCCGTCGTTTGCCCCGATCGGCGCCGGCCTTTCCCTGCGCCGGGAAGCGGCCGAAGGCTGGGTCACGTCCGCGACGGGGCGCCGGGGCCAGGACCTCACCTCGGGAGAGGACAACGACCTCGTGCTCTTCATCCTGGAGCGTGGCTGGACGGTCGGCTATTTTCCGGAGCTGCGCCTGACCCACCTGATTCCCGCGGGCCGGCTCGACCCGGGTTATCTTGCACGCCTGAACCGGGCGATTCAGAAGTCCTGGGTCCACGTCCTTGATTGCCATGGCGTATGCCCATGGCCCCGGCTGACCCCGCTCGGTGCCGCCCTGCGCGGGGGAAGGGCCTGGCTCACCTACAGGGTCTGGTCGTCCCCGGCCGCACGGGTCCGGTGGCAGGGGGCCTGCGGGCATTTTGCGGGGCGCGTCGGCATCCGCAACCGGGGAAAAGCGCCGTGAAGCCCCTGGTCTCCATCCTCATTCCCTGCTACAACGCCGAGGCCTGGCTTGCCGCGACGCTTGAGTCGGCCCTCGCGCAGACATGGCAGGACAAGGAGATCCTCGTCGTGAACGATGGCTCCAGCGATGGATCCCTTTCCGTGGCCCGCGGTTTCGCGGGCCGCGGGGTCAAGGTCATCGACCAGCCGAACCAGGGCCAAAGCGCCGCGTTCAACCGCGCGATCGCCGAGTCGCGGGGCGACTACCTTGAATTCCTTGACGCGGACGACCTGCTCGCGCCGGACAAGATCGAGCGCCAGGTTGCAATGGCGGACGGCTCCGTCGACAGGATGATTGCCGGGGAGTGGACCCGCTTCACGGCGGATCCGGCCGAGGCCTCATTTGAGCCCGGGGACCTTTGGCGGGACAACCTGGATCCGGTCGAGTGGCTGGTGACCTGCTGGCGCCAGAACCTCATGATGCACGGCGCCGCCTGGCTGATCCCGTCGGCCCTGGTCCGCCGCGCGGGGGGCTGGAATCCTGAGCTCTCACTGATCAATGACTTTGAGTTTTTCTCCAGGCTCATACTGGCGACGGACCGGGTGCGCTTTTGCGGAGGGGCCCGCTCCTACTACCGCTCGAACCTGCCCAACAGCCTCAGCGGAAACACAACGCCCAGGGGCTGGTTGTCCGCCTTCACCTCGCTGAGTCTCGGGACGGGCAGGCTCCTCTCCGTCGAGGACAGCGCACGAACGCGGGACGCCTCCGCCGCGGTTTTCCGGTACTACTACTTCTCAGCCTACCCGGATGTTCGGGCCCTCCGGGCCAGGGCGAAGGTGCGGATCGTGGAACTCGGGCACACGCTGGGCCGGCCCGAGGGCGGCCCGGCGTTCAAGGCCGCCGCAGCCGTGCTCGGCTGGCGCATCGCGAAGAGGGTCCAGAAACTCGCCTACCGCCGCGGCTACAAGCAGTTGGCGACCCCGTGGAAATGATCAGCCCCGGCACACTGCTCCTCCGCTTTTACCACACCCCGTTGGGAAGGATCCGGAATTCGCTCAGGAACGGCGGCCCCTGGGCGGAGCGCAACACGGAGCGCCAGCGCAAGGAGATGGAGTCCGCCGCGGGGAGGCTGCCCTGCCTGCCGGAGTTTCCGGGCACGGAGCCCGTGACCCTTCACCTGATGACCGGGCGCAGGTTCTGGTACCAGACGTTGTTCTGCCTCCACTCCTTTGCCCGCACTGCGCAGACGTCGGTCCGGGCCGAGCTCTACGACGACGGAAGCGTCGACGACGCCTGCGCGGACCGGCTCCTGCGGCTGGGCCCCGGAGCCCGCATCCATCCCTATTCCGAACTCCGCGCCGCGCTCGACCTGCGCTTTCCCGCGGATCGGTTCCCCACCCTTCGCGAGCGCTGGCTCAACTATCCGAACCTGCGCAAGCTCATGGACGTCCATGCAGGAAGCTCGGGATGGAAGCTGGTGATCGACTCGGACCTCCTCTTCTTCCGGCGCCCGGGCCTTCTGCTCGACTGGCTCGCCGCGCCGTCGCATCCGCTTCACGCGGTCGATTGCGTGGAGAGCTACGGGTACAGCCGGGAGCTCATGAGGAAACTTGCGGGCGCGCCGATTCCCGCGCTTGTGAACGTCGGCCTCTGCGGGCTGCGCAGCGAGGGGCTGGACTGGGCCGAGATCGAGAGATGGTGTTCCGAGCTGATCGCCCGGGAAAAGACCAGCTACTTCCTGGAGCAGGCCCTCGTCGCCATGCTCGTCGCCAGGCGCCAGCCCTGCGTCGTCGCCCCGGCCGCGGACTATGTGACGATGCCCTCCCGCGCCGAGGCCCTGGCGCCGACGGCGGTGATGCACCATTATGTCGCAGGGTCCAAGCGTTGGTACTTCCGCCATGGATGGCGGCTCGCGGCGGGCTGACGAAAAACGCAATGGCTCGCGCCCCTGTCATTCTCATCCTAGCCTCCGGCCAGCTTTGCCGTGCCCCCCGGGTGCTCAAGGAGGCCACGACCCTCGGCCGGGCCGGCTATGACGTCACGGTCATGACCGTGGCCGACAGCGCGCGCTTTGAAGCCATGGACCAGGAGATCCTGAAGTCGGCTCCGTTCAGGAAGGTCACCCTCGACATGCTTTCCAGGTCCGGGGTCGCCGGAGCCCGGGTCTTTCAAAGTCGCCTCGCCACCCTGATCGCGCGCCGCGGGGCGCGCTTCGGCCTTCGCTCGAAGCAGGCCTTCGGCCCCGCCCGGGCGCTCGCGCGGCTGGCCCGGGGCTTCGAGGCCGACCTGACGATCGTGCACACGGAGATGCCTTTCTGCATTGGCTGCGACCTGCTCGCCCGGGGCCGCCGTGTGGCGGCCGACTTCGAGGACTGGCATTCGCAGTCGATGCTGCCCGAGCAGGAGGCCACCCGCCCGATTCCGATCCTCGGGAATGCCGAGCGCCTCCTGATGCGGAAGGCCGCCTACAAGAGCGCCACCTCCGGGGCGATGGCAAACGGGCTCCAGGGCGCCTTTGGCGGATCCCTGCCCATTGTCATCACAAATTCGTTTCCGCTGCAACCGGAGCCCCCCTCCCGCGCACCCGGCAACCCGCCCTCCTTCCTGTGGTTCTCCCAGACCGTCGGCCCGGGTCGCGGCCTCGAGGCCTTTGTTGACGCCTGGGGGCAAACGGCCCGGCCGAGCCGGCTCTGCCTTGTCGGGGATGTCGCCGAGTCCTACAGGGCCGCCCTCCTCGGCCGCCTCCCCAAAGGCCCGCGGGACCGGGTTGAGTTTCTGCCGCTGACCCCTCCCGGAGCCTTGCCCTCGATGTTGGCCATGCATGACATTGGTCTCGCCCTGGAGCCGGATACGCCGGCCAACAAGGACCTGACCATTTCCAACAAGATCCTCCAATACCTGAACGCGGGCCTCGCCGTCGTCGCGAGCCCCACAGCCGGGCAGCGCGAGGTCCTTGAACGGGCAAAGGGTGCTGGCGTGCTCGTCGACCTGTCCCGGACCGGCGAGGTGGTCGCCCGGCTGGACGGACTTCTCTCCGACCCTTCGCGGCTCTCCGCGATGGGGCGGGCTGCGCGAAGGGCCGCCGTCGACACCTATTGCTGGGAACGCGAGGCTCCGAAGCTCCTCGACGCTGTCGGCTCCGCCGTGGCACGGCCCAAGGGAGATTCATGAACCTGAGAAAAAAAGCAAAACGCTGGCTCTACGGCAGCTGCCCGGGATTTCGCGGGGTTCTTCCGTATTGGGGCGAACGCCTGCACTTCCCGCCGCATTCCGTCCTCTTTGAGCGCGCCTGCGAGGAGGGCATCTACGAGTTCGAGAACCAGCGCCTGCTCGCGTCGATGCTCAGTCCGGGCATGTGGTACTTCGACATCGGGGCGAACCTCGGCCTGATGTCCGCCCCGCTGCTGCATTGCGAGCCGACCCTCCAGGTCGTCTCGGTGGAGCCATCGCCGCGCATCGCCTCCTATCTCGCACGCACCATCCAGGCCAGCCCCTGCAGGGACCGGTGGCACCTTGTGCAGGAGGCGGTCGGCGCGGTCGAGGGGGAGGTTGAATTCAACGTCTCCGGCGAGGGGGACGGGTGCTACGATGGGACGAAGGACACGGGCCGCGGCCCCGGGTCAAGCAGGGTCAAGGTGCAGCTCACGACCCTCGACGCCGTCTGGAAAAGGTTCGGCTCCCCGGGAAAGTGCCTGGTCAAGATCGACGTCGAGGGCGGTGAAAGCGACGTCCTCCGGGGCGGGCTGGCCTGCCTGGCGGCGGCCCGACCCTTCGTCCTCGTCGAGTGGAACCGGACCAACCTTGCGGCCCACGGCCGCGATCCCGACGGTCTCCCCGCGCTTGCGAAGGGACTCGACTATGAAGTCCTGAGTGTGCCGGCCCTCCTGCCCGTCTCCAGCCTTCCCCTCCTCAGGCTCCATATGAACCGCGGGGAGTATTTTGTCCTCGCTCCGCGCGCATGAGAATCCTGCTCACCGCGGATCCCGAGTTGCCCGTCCCTCCCGTTGGCTACGGGGGCATAGAGCGCATTGTCGATGCGCTCGTCCGGACTTTCAAGGCGCGGGGCCATGCGGTGGGACTCGTCGCAAACCGGGCCTCGACCTGCCCCGCCGACGCTCTCTTCGGCTGGCCGGGACGCCTGTCGACGTCCCGCAAGGACTCGCTTTCCAATGCATTCGCCCTCTGGCGAGCGAGGCGCGCCTTCAGGCCCGACGTGCTTCACAGCTTCTCCCGCCTTGCCTATCTGGCCCCGCTGCTCTGCACGCGGCTTCCGAAGGTGATGTCCTACCAGCGCCACACCGGCGGCCGCCAGATCGGCATCGCGGCAAGGCTTGGCGGCAGGACGCTGCGCTTCACGGGATGCAGCGACTACATTTGTCGCGTTGCGAGCCCGGCCGGGGGCGTTTGGCGCCCGATCCCAAATTTCGTCGAGCCGGACAAGTACCCGTTTGTAGCCAGCGTGCCGGCCGACGCCCCCCTGCTCTTCCTGAGCCGGGTCGAGTCGATCAAGGGGCCTGATGTGGCCATCGCCGTGGCGCGGGCCGCGGGCCGCCGGCTCATCATCGCGGGAAACCGGGCCGAACAGGGCCGCGAGCGCGAGTTCTGGGACAAGGCCGTCGCGCCGCACCTCGGCAGGGACGGCATCGAGTGGGTTGGCGAGGTCGGCGACGCACGGAAGAGGGACCTGCTGGCGCAGGCCGCCGCCCTGATTGTCCCTATCCGCTGGGACGAGCCCTTCGGCATCGTCTTTGCCGAGGCCCTGGCCGTCGGATGCCCGGTGATCAGCTGCGCAAGGGGGGCCGTGCCCGAGATCATCGAGGATGGAACGACCGGGTTCTTCATCAGGACCGTTGAGGACGGCGTCGAGGCCGTGCGCAGGCTGGCCGGGATCGACCGGGCCGCCTGCCGCAGGGCGGTCGAGGAACGGTTCAGCGCGTCCGTGTGCGCGGGCCAGTACCTCGAGCTCTACCGCGAGATGCCTGGCACCGCGAACAACCATGCGTGACACCCCCCTAGTCCGCGCCGCCCGCCAGCGCATCCGGAGAATCCTGCACCGCGGGCTGGCCCTGGCCCTGAGGCTGCGAAGCCGCCGGTACCCGCTGGAAGCCGGCGCGGTGTCGCTGGTTTTCGCCCCCCACCAGGATGACGGCACGCTTGGGTGCGGCGGCCTGATCCTGCTGAAGCAGCGGATGGGCCTTGCGGTGCGCATCGCCTACCTGACGGACGGCAGCCACTCCCATCCGGGCCATCCCGTCCTCTCCCCCGCCGACATTGCCAGGGTCCGGAGGACCGAGGCCGAGGCGGCCGCCGGTGTGCTTGGCGTCAAACCCTCCGCCCTCTTCTTCCTGGAAGCCCCGGACGGGCGGCTAGACCGGCTCGGCCCGGTGGAACGGGATTCCCTGGTCGGCAAGATCGCCGCCGTCCTGTCCGATGTGCGCCCCGATGACATTTTCCTGCCGTACCGCAAGGACCGGAGCTCGGAGCACGAGGCCGGGTTCACGCTGGTCATGGAGGGGGTCGCCCGCGCCGGCGTGCAGCCCAGGGTCCTTGAATACCCCATCTGGTCCTGGTGGGATCCTCGCGCCCTGATCAGACCCCTGCTCGGCAGCGGGAGGGTCTGGCGCGCCGGAACAGCGGATTGCCTGGAGCAGAAGATCCTGGCCCTGCGTTGCTACGCCTCGCAGATTGAGCCGACGCCGCCCTGGGCCGATCCGGTGCTCCCGCGCAGCTTCCTGTCGTACTTTTCCTCCGGCGAGGAGTTCTTTTTTGAGGTCGATGCCCATCCGTTCGCAGTGCGAAAGGATGCCGCGGCGAAACAACGTGAAGCCGGACCGCCCGCGCGCCAAGGCTCCTCCCCTTCCTGAAAAAAGTCCTCATCATAAGCCCGCATTTTCCGCCGACCAACGCGCCTGATATGCAGCGCGTGAGGATGAGCCTTCCGTACTACCGGGAGCACGGATGGGATCCCGTGGTGCTCACGGTGGGTAACGCGTGGCAGCAGACCGTCAAGGAGCCCAACCTGCTCTCAACGATCCCCGCGGACGCCCGCATTGAGCACACCCGGGCGCTCTCCCTCCGCTTGTCCCGGCTTGTCGGCATCGGCAACCTCGGCATCCGGGCGCTTCCCTGGACACTCTGGCGCGGATGCGCGCTCCTGCGCCGGGAAAAGTTCGACCTGGTGTTCTTCTCCAACACGCAGTTCATCACGTTCCTGCTGGGCCGCCTGTGGAGGTTCTGGTTCGGGGTTCCCTATGTGATCGACGTCCAGGATCCGTGGCGGACCGACTACTACGAGCGGCGGGGCTCGCGGCGGCCGCCAGGCGGCTGGAAGTACGGCTTTGCCCGGCTGTCGGCCTGGGCCTTCGAGGGCTGGTCGTTCGCGCGCGCCGCCGGGGTCATGAGCGTCTCGCCCGCCTACCTCGTGGAGCTTGCTGGGAGGTACCCACGTTTTTCCGAAAAGCCGCAGGCGGTCATCCGGTTCGGCGCGAGCGCCGACGACCTCGTGCGGGCGCGGGCCCTCCCCCCCTCGACCCTCGGCCAACCGAGGGTCAACTCGGAGGTGCACTTCCTGTACACGGGAGCCTCGGGCCCCGTCATGCCGCACGCGATTTCCGTGCTATTCGCGGCCCTTCGCAGCTACCGGGCCCTCAAGCCCAATCTCGCCGCCAGATTGAAATTCCATTTCATAGGCACCAGCTACGTTGCAAGCGGACGCGGGAAGCCTTCCGTCGTCCCGCTGGCGATGGAGTTTGGCGTCGCCGACCAGGTCGACGAGATTCCCCATCGCATCGGCTTCCTCGACTCCCTGCGGCTGCAAATGGATGCCGATGTCCTCCTCCTGCCGGGCTCGAGCGACCCCGCCTACTCGCCGTCGAAGGTCTACCTGTATTACCTCGCGGGGCCCCCGATCCTCGGCCTCGTGTTCAAGGACAGCGTCATGGAACATCTTCTTCTGGAGCTGTCCTGTGCGACGGTGGTGAGTTTCCAGGAGTGGGAGAAGAAGGACGATGCTCAGGCGGGGATCCAGGCCTTCTTTGACGTGGCCCTCGCGGGCTTCCCTCCGGGCTCCCTGCCGGTCCGGAACGACTCGTACTTCGACGCCCATTACCTTGCCGGGGAGTTGACCGGCGAGCAGTGCAGGCTCTTCGAGCGGGCGATTGGCTGGGACCGGACGCCGTGACGCAGTCTCCCGCAAAGGATCGCGTCGGGACCCTGGATGGCATCCGGGGTGTCGCCATCCTGATGGTCGTGGCCGGCCACTCAGTGGAGAACTATAGCCCGATGGGACCCGGCCTGCGCCGGTGGCTGACGGTCTTTTCCAATCCCAACGGCGGCGTGCGGCTCTTCTTCGTGCTCAGCGGCTATCTCATCACCCAGCTGCTCCTGCAGGAATTTGCAAGGTCGGGTTCCATCCGCCTGGGGCGCTTCTACGCCAGAAGGGCCCTGCGAATCTTCCCGGCCTTCTACGCCTACCTGATCGTCGTGGCGGTTGTTTCCTTCTGGAGTCCCGGCGGGGTCAATCTGCGGACCTGGCTTGCCGCGGCCACCTTCACCTGGAACTACGCCCATGAGTGGATAGCGCTTCCCCAGGAGGGCGTTTGGAGGCTCGGTCACCTCTGGACCCTTGCGGTTGAGCAGCAGTTTTACCTGTTTTGGCCCGCCGTGCTCCTATGGGCAAAGCCCGGGCGCGCCCTTGCGGCCGCCGTGGTCCTGGCGCTCTGGTGCCCTGTGGCGAGGGTGGGAACCTACTTCCTGTTCCCTCCGGAGCGCGGGTACATCACGATGATGTTCCACACCGGGGCCGACAGCATCATGATCGGCTGCATCGCAGCACTGGTGCTGCAGTCCGATTCGGCGAGGGACCGCCTGCGCTCCTGGGGCTCCGCCGGTTCCGCGGCGGCGGCCGCCTGGCTGCTGCTGGCCTCCCCGCTCGCCGGCGACCGGTTGCACGGCTTCCCCGTGGCCGTCGGCTACACCCTGGATGGGCTCGCGGCCGCGTGGATCATCTCCTCCGCGCACCTCGCGCCGGGCCCGTTCGCACACCGCTTCCTCGGGCGGGGCCTGCTGCCCAAGCTCGGCCTGATCTCCTACAGCCTTTACCTGTGGCAGCAGATGTTTCTCTCGCCGTCGGGGGCCATGGCCGGGGGCCATGTCGTCCTGCCCGTCCTGGCCGCCCTGGTCGCCGCCTGCCTTTCGTACCGGCTGATCGAGATGCCCGTGTTGCGCTTCCGGGGAACCCGGCCGAAGCTGACGACGCCAACGGGCATCCACGAGGCAAAGCTCACGTGAGCACAACCGGCACCAGGCAGCATGTCGACCGTTTCGGAATGGTCGGGGACTTGGCGTTGAGCGTCCGGCGCATGATCAAGCGGGCGTTCCTGCCCCTCGTGGGGCTGTGCCTGGTTGAGACCCTGCTGCTCTGGTTCACCGGGCAGAACAGCACCGCCGCCTT
>CAZGOX010000016.1:11062-12226 GCA_964527955.1 uncultured Opitutaceae bacterium
TTCTGGAGCACGGGAAAGATGCCCTGGGTCTACCTGACCGTGGTCATTGCCATCCTGGCCTTCCTCAATATCGGCAAGTTCACGATGAGGGACAAGTATTGGCGGATGGACACCAACGACCCCATACCGCAACTGGATCTCCGGCAGATGCCGGGCACCTATGTGGAGTGGATCCAGGCGAGCGCGGTGCAGCTGTCAGGGCCCGGGGACATTCCCTCCGGCCTGAATCTGAACCAGGAGATGATGGCCAAGAAGAAGGCCGCGCAGGGCGAGAGCCTGCTGAACCGGGTCAACAACCTCGAGAACCTGCTCTACGTGATCGACGCCGAGGACGCCGGCCACATCGAGCCCATGCATGGCGAAACCTACTTCATCATTCCGGCGCTCCTGGTTCCCCGCATCCTCTGGCCGGACAAGCCGCGCACCCACGAGGGCCAGGTGCGACTGAACGTGCACTTCAAGCGCCAGGACTTGGAGTCGTCCTACGGCACGTACATAGCCTGGGGGCTGCTGCCCGAGGCCTATGGCAACTTCGGGCCGATATTCGGCTCGGTCTTCCTGGGGGCGATGCTGGGAATCCTGAGCGCCTGGGTCGAGCGCCTCACCCAGAACAAGCCGATGCTTTCCCTGGAGGGCCTCACCTCCTTTGCCCTGTTTCTCAGCCTGCTTAATTCCTACGAGATGGTAGCAAGCGTCCTCGTGACGGCCACCTTCCAATCCATCCTGACCATCACGATGGCCTTCATGCCGTTCATGACGCGGACGGACGTCATCAAACGGAGCCGGGAACAGGAGACCTGAACTTGGCCGCCCAAACCCGACTGGCCGTGGTGGTCTCGCACCCGACGCAATACTACAGCCCGTGGTTTCGCTGGGTTCGCGCCCGGACCCAGGTCGACCTGCGGGTGTTTTACCTGTGGGACTTTGGCGTGAGACCGGCCCGCGACCCCCGCTTCAACACGACATTCCAGTGGGACGTTGACCTTCTCTCGGGCTATGAGTCGGAATTCGTCCCAAACCTTGCCGCGAGCCCCGGCGCCGAGGGGTTCTTCGGGTTTCGCAACCCACTGCTTCCCTCCAGGCTTTCGGCCTGGCGGCCCGATGCGGTCCTGCTCTTCGGGTACAAGTGGGCCTCCCACCTGCGGGCGGCCCTGTGGGCGCGCC
>CAZGOX010000016.1:12326-20487 GCA_964527955.1 uncultured Opitutaceae bacterium
GTCCTGCTCTACGCGGGGAAGTTCGTGGCCGCGAAGCAGCCGGTCGAGCTTCTCAGGGCGTTCCTGTCCCTTCCCCGCGCGGACGCCGCCCTGGTCTACGTCGGGGATGGCGAGGAGCGGGCCGCGCTTCAGGAATGCGCCCGCGCGCAGGACCCGGCGGGCGGCAACACGGTCCACTTCCTGCCCTTCGCAAACCAAAGTGAAATGCCGGCCCTCTACCTCGCGGCCGATATCTTCACGCTGCCGTCCCGCGGCCTCTACGAGACCTGGGGGCTGGCGGTCAACGAGGCCATGCACATGGGCCTTCCCTGCCTTGTCAGCGACCGGGTGGGCTGCCAGCGGGACCTCGTGACGGATGGCGAGACGGGCTGGGTATTTCGATCCACCGATCCCGGGCACCTCAGGGATCGGATGGCCGCCGCCCTCACGGCCGACCTCGCTCCCTTCAGGCAGCGCGTGGCCGCGCGGATAAGTGGCTACACGTACCGCCAAACCACCGAGGGCCTGATCGCGGCCCTGGGCAGCCTGGCTCCATGAGGATCAACATCGTCATGGGATTCTTCCTGCCGATGCCCCCGGCCGCGGGGGGGGCGACGGAAAAGTCCTGGCACCGGCTGTCCGTCGAATTCGCACGGAGGGGCCACGAGGTCACCGTGGTGTCGAGAACGTGGCCCGGATGGCCGGACCGGGAGACGATCGAGGGAGTCCGGCACGTGCGCATCCCTGGCCACGACCACTCGTCGCGCCTGTCCCAAAACCTCCGGATGGACTTCTTCTGGAGCCTCCGCGCCGGGAGGGCCCTGCCGCCCGCCGAGGTCACGATCGTGAACTGCGTGGCGCTGCCTCTCTGGCTCGGATGGTTGCGCGGGTCCGCGGGCCGCCTCGTCGTGATGACGGGCCGTGTGCCCAAGGGCCAGTACCGGCTTTACCGCCGCGTCGACCGCATCCTCGCCGTGAGCACCCCCGTACGGGATGCCATCCTCGCGGAGAATCCCCGCCTCGGGCCGCTCATCCGCGTTTGCGGCTATCCGATAGATTGGACGGCCCTTTCCCGACCCCGCCCGGGCCCGCCCTCCCCGCGCCCGGTTGTGATCGGCTACGTCGGCCGGATCCACCGCGAGAAGGGCCTCGATATCCTGGCTGGGGCCCTGGGCAAACTCGCGGCGGTGCCCGGCCTCCCGCCCTGGCGGGCGCTTTTGTGCGGGCCCGTGAGCGTCGCCCAGGGCGGCTCCGGCGAGGCCTACGCGCGGGACCTGGCGAAAATCCTGGCGGGCACGCTCCCGGTTGGAAGCTGGGACATGTCGCCTCCGGTGTACGACGAGGAGACCCTGGTCTCACGGTATCGGGAAATTGACGTCTTCTGCTATCCCAGCCTCGCGGCCCGTGGCGAGACCTTCGGCGTGGCGGTGGCGGAGGCCATGGCCGCGGGTTCCGTGCCTGTGGTCTCCCAACTGCCCTGCTTCTCCGATTTCCTGAGCCCGGGCAGGAATGGGTACGCCTTCGACGCCGGGGCGTCGGACGCCTCCGGACGGCTTTGCTCCCTCCTCGCCGCCATCCTCGCGGATCCCGCGGGGCGCGCCCGCATGGCATCCGAGGCGCGCGCCGGCGTCGCTGGTTACGATTTTGTCCCTTTTGCCGATCGCCTGCTGGCGGACTTTTCGGCATGGATGTAGCCGGGAACCACCCCATGCAACTCTGCCATATCGTACCCAGCCTGGAGGAGCGCTACGGCGGGCCGAGCAGGTCGGTCCACCGGCTGTCGCTCGCGCTGGCGAGGGAGGGACACCGCGTGAACCTGCTGACCACCGCGCCCGGCCCCGGGAACTCCTTCTCGATCGAAGGCCTCCAAGTCGAGACTTTCCACCGCGACTGGCCCCAGGCGCTGTGTCCCTCGGCGGGCCTTCGGAAGCGTGCGCTCGGGCTCGAGGGAACGGACATCGTCCATCATCACTCCCTGTGGCTCAGGACGCTGCACTACGCACACCAGGGCGCGCGGCGGTCCGGCGCCAAGCTTGTGATCTCACCCCGGGGCATGATGAGCCGGTGGGCGTGGCGTCATCACGGCTTCAGGAAGATGCTGGCCCGCCACCTGGTGCATCCCGGGGCGCTGGAATCGGCGGACGGGTGGCATGCGACCAGCAGGGAGGAGGAGGCCGACATCAGGGCCCTTGGATTCGAGCAGCCGGTCTGCGTCGCCGCCAACGGCGTCGATGAGCCCGACAGGGACGCGACGGACGATGCCGCGCGCAGTTGGAGGGAGCTCTGCCCCGAGGTGGCGCGGCGCCCGGTCGCGCTCTTCTATTCCCGGTTCCACAGGAAGAAGCGCGTCCTGGACCTGATCGACGCATGGCTCGCGAACGCCCCCCGGGACTGGCTGCTCCTGCTCGTCGGGATCCCGGAGGAATACACCCCGGCCATGCTGGAGGCCTATGTCCTCAGGGCCTCCGGTGGCGACCGCGTGCGCGTCTTCTCCGGCGCAGGGCGGCCGGCGCCCTATGCCGTGGCCTCGCTCTTCGTCCTTCCCTCGCACAACGAGAACTTCGGGCTGGTCATCGCGGAGGCCATGGCCCACGGCGTCCCGGTTGTCGTCACCGACACCACGCCCTGGGCGGAGCTCAACCAGAACCAGCTCGGGTGGTGCGTCCCCTGGGGGAAATTCGGGCAGGCCATCGGGACCGCCTGTTCCGAGCCGCCCGCGGACCTTCGGGCGCGCGGCGGGAAGGCCCGGGACTGGGTGCTGCGGGAGTATTCGTGGAAGAAGCCCGCGCTCGCGCTCGCGGAATTCTATGCCGGGCTGAAATCCCGGGGCTCATGAACGAGAAACCTCCACGCCCGGGCGCCGTCCTCGAGAACCTCGTGCTCCTGCACACGGGGATCTTCCTCGTCGCCTCGACATGGCTCTTCGGGGGCAATGTCCTTTGGGTGCGCCCCTACCTTGCAGCCTGGGGAAGCCTGGGCATCGCCCTCGTGCCGTTGGCCGCGACCGGCGGCGCCGGGGGCCCCAGGGGATGGACCCGAATTGCGGCGCTGTGGCCGCTGGCGGCCTTCAACGGTCTCGTGCTCGTCTCCTGCCTCACTCCGGGATTCCACTCGATCCACAGGGGATCCCAGGACCTGTACTCGGTCACCCCGGTCCCCGCATGGCGGCCGAGCGCCGCGGTCCCGTCCGCGGCCCTGTTCGCGCTGTGGCTCTTCGACGGGATCTACCTCTCGTGCTTCAACCTCGTCCTGGCCGTGCGCACGAGGAGGAGCATGCGGGCGCTGCTGATGCTCGGCGCGGCCAACGCGGTGGTCCTGTCCGTGGTCGGAACGGCGCAGAAGCTCACCGGCGCCCCGGGCCCCTGCTTCGGGCTGCTGGTCACGGCACAGACCTACTTTTTCTCGACGTTCATCTACCACAACCACTGGGGTTCATTCGCGGTCCTGATGGCCGCGGCGTGCCTTGGCCTGATCGTCCGCCAGGCGCGCCGCATGCGGGGGCAGACCTTCTTTCGCTCGTCGGCCATGGCGGGCCTCGTCGCCGTGGTGTTCATCGCCGCGACCACGCCCCTGAGCGGATCCCGCTCCTGCACATCGCTCATGATTCTCCTGCTCGGCGGCGCGTTCCTGGGTTGGATCGCCCGTGTTGTGAGGAAGCGCTCCTACCTGAACGAGTCCCCAGTTCCCCCGCTGCTCGCCGCCGGGGTCGCGGTGGGGGCAGCCCTCGCCGGGATCTGGCTCCTGGCCCGCGACACGATCGAGTCGCGCCTGGCCACCACCGAGCAGCAGCTCAGCGTGATCCGGGCCCAGGGCTCGCTTGGCCAGCGCGCCATCCTCTACCGCGACACCTGGGACATGGCCCGGGACAGGCTCTGGTTCGGCTGGGGCATGGCCTCGTATCCCTATGTATTCCCGATCTACAACACCCAGGACTTTCCGGACCCGAGGGACTACATACCCAACAGCTATCACGACGCGCACAACGACTGGCTGCAGGCCGTGGCGGAGCACGGGCTGGCGGGCGCCGCGGTCATTCCCTTCCTCGGCGTGGTGCCCCTGCTGTGGCTGCGGGGAAGAAAGAACGCGAGCCCCCTGGTGCAGTTTCTCCTCGCCGGCTGCGGCATGATCCTCGTCTATGCGATGATCGAGTTCCCGTTTGGAAACGTTGCGGTTGTCCTGTCGTGGTGGTTCTGCTTCTTCGGCGCCATCGGGTACGCCTTGATGGACCCGCCCGGCCTTGCGCTCGGCAAGACGCCTCCCGGGCCTGGCGCCCCGGGGGATGGCTCTCCCGATTCTTTCCCCGATTCCTAATCCCGTCCACCTTCCCTTCTCCGTCCTGATCCTCACCTTCAACGAGGAGCGGGACCTGCCGGCATGCCTGGATTCGGTCGCCGGGTGCGATGACGTTGTCGTCCTCGACTCGGGCTCCACAGACCGCACCGCGGAGCTCGCGCGGGGGGCGGGAGCCCGGGTGTTCTCCCGTCGCTTCGACAACTTTGCCAACCAGCGAAACCACGCCCATCGCGAGATCCCGTTCCGCCACCCCTGGGTGCTCCACCTCGACGCGGACGAGCGCATGACTCCCGGGTTGGGGCTCGAGTGCGCCGCGGCCTCCGCGCGCACCGACCTCGACGGTTTCTATGTGGCGCCCATGATGACCTTTCACGGGCGCTGGATCCGCCACTGCACGGACTACCCGGCCTGGCAGGCCCGGTATGTCCGCGCCAAGGCCTTTTCCTTCATCGAGGTCGGCCACGGCCAGCGGGAGGCGCCCGGCATGCGCCTCGGCCGCCTTTCCGCCGGGTACTGGCACGACCTTTCGTCCGGTGGCGAGGACGAGTGGATGGAAAAGCATCGCCGCTACGCCCGGGCAGAGGCCAGGGAGCAGGTCCAGGCCGGAAACAAAGTCCGCTGGGGCGACCTCGCCTCGAGGGACGGCCTGCTGCGGCGGCGCGCACTCAAGAGCCTCAGCTACCGGCTTCCGTTTCGGCCGGCGTTCCGGTTCCTGTACCAGTACGTGCTCCATCGGGGTTTTCTCGACGGCTGGCCGGGATACCGCTACTGTGTGCTCCTGGCGCGTTATGAGGCCCTCACGGCTGCGGAGATGCGACGCCTGCGAAACCCAAGATGAGCCACCCACTTCAGGCCTTCCGAAGCCGCTCCGGACGAAAGACGCTGCTTGTGCTCGCGGCACTGGACACGGTCTCGACCCTGGCCGTGTTCAACCTGGTCGGGCACTTTCGCGGGGTGTCCGAGGGGCTGATCCTCTGGCCCCTGCTCGCGCCGCTGGCGGCGCTTGCCTTTGCGATCTACCTGATCGGCGGCTACCGGTCCCGGACGGACATGATGAGCCTGGACTACACCAACCTCCATGCAGTCGCGCTGGTGGCGGCGATGCTGGCCACCCTCCTGCTGACCTTCGTCTTCTTTCCCGGCGGCTTCGAGCTGCAGTCGAGCCGCACCGTGATCGCCCTCAGCTTCCTCGTGATCATACCCCTCACGCTAAGCTACCGGAGGCTGGTCTACGAGAAGGCCATCGCGGCCAGGAGCGGCTATAATTTCGTCTTCCTGGGCCCGAAGGAGAGCTGCGAGGCGTTCCGCGAGGAGTGCCGGGCCATGTCCACCTGGCAGCCGGTGATCCACTCGTGGCCGTCGGCAAACCCTCCGGCATCGGAGACGGCCGGCGACGAGATCCTTTCCCAGCCCTTCCCCGAGGTCCTGGCCGCCGTGGCGGAGGACCGGCTGGAGGTCGAGGCGATCGTCCTCTCGGAGTCAAGCCGGGGGCTGGGCGCGGAGACCGCGCAGCAGTTGGTGCTGCTCCATTTCAACGGAATACCCACCTACACTTCGGAGCAGTTTCACCAGTTCTACTGGCAGAAGATCCCCCTGCGCT
This sequence comes from uncultured Opitutaceae bacterium, assembly GCA_964527955.1. GTDB lineage: Bacteria > Verrucomicrobiota > Verrucomicrobiia > Opitutales > Opitutaceae > Palsa-1447. The sequence goes on from CAZGOX010000016.1 coordinate 18,199, forward strand.
GCATCGAACCCTCCTGGCTGTTCCAGGAGGGCTTCCAGATCGCCCGGGAACCGGTGTTCGAACGCATGAAGCGCGCCAGCGACATGGTCCTCTCCACGCTGGGCCTCCTGCTCGCCGCACCGTTCATCGTCCTGGCGGCGATCGCCATCCTGATCGAGGACAGGGGCCCCGTGTTTTTCCACCAGAACAGGGTCGGGATGCACCGCAGGATCTTCAGGGCGGCAAAGCTCCGTTCGATGAGGTCGGCGGTGCCGAAGGAGGGAAACCTCTACACGCAGCCCGGGGACACCCGCGTCACGAGGGTCGGAAGGATCCTTCGCGTCACCCACCTCGACGAGCTCCCCCAACTCTGGAACGTCCTGAAGGGCGACATGAGCCTCATCGGGCCGAGACCCGAATGGGACAGGCTTGTGGACGAGTACGAGAGCAAGATCCCCTGCTACGACTTCCGGCACCTCGTCAAGCCGGGCATCACAGGATGGGCCCAGGTGAACTATCACTACGGCGCGAGCATCGACGACACGATCCGCAAGCTGGAGTACGACCTGTACTACATCCGCAACTTCTCGTTCACGCTGGATGCCTCCATCATGATCAAGACGGTCCACGTGATGCTGTTCGGGAAGGGAAGGTAGCGCGCGATGGTCGACTATGACTTTGTGGTGATCGGTGGCGGCTCCGCGGGATTCAACGCGGCCCGGGTCGCGGCCGCACTGGGGAAGAAGGTGGCCATCATCGACAAGGCCCGCCGCCTCGGGGGCCTGTGCATCCTGCGGGGATGCATGCCGTCCAAGACGCTGATCTATGTCGCGGACGTGCTTCACGGGGCCCGCTCGGCGGGAGTGCTGGGCCTCAGGATCCCGCGGGCGGCCGCCGACATGAAGTCCGTCCACAAGCGGAAGCTCCGGATCATCGGGGAGTTTGCCGGATACCGCCGGCGCCAGCTCGAGACAGGCCCCTACACTCTCATCCGCAGCTCGGCCCGCTTCGTCGACCCGGGAACGGTCGAGCTGGACAACGGACGAAGAGTCCGTGGCCGGAAGTTCCTCATCGCCACCGGATCGAAGGTCAGCGTTCCCGCCGTGCCCGGGTTGTCGGACACGACCTTCTGGACCAGCGACGACGTCCTCGACCTGGACTTCATCCCCAGGAGCGTGATCGTGCTCGGGGGTGGAGTGGTCGCCTGCGAGCTTGCGCAGTTCCTGGGGAGGATCGGCGCGCGCGTGACGCAGGTGCAGCGGGGCCCGCACCTCCTCCGGGATCATTCGGCGGAGGCCGCCCGGGTGGTCCAGAAGGCCTTTGTCGACGAGGGCATGGAGCTGTTCACCGATACGCGGATCGAGGCGGTTGCGCGGGTGGGCAGGCGGGTGCGGGTGACCTTCCGGCATCGCGGCCGCAGGGTCGTGCGCAGCGCGGACCATCTCCTGAATGCCCTGGGACGGGAGCCCAGCACGGGCGGCCTGGGCCTCGAGGCCGCGGGTGTGGAGACCCGGACCGGCGGCCAGATCGTGGCCAACCGCTGGCAGCAGACCTCCGCCCCGAACATCTACGCCGCCGGGGACTGCGCCGGCCCGGTGGAAATCGTCCACATCGCGATCGAACAGGGAACGCTGGCGGCGCGGCACGCGGCAGGGGTCCGTCCGCTGAAGCCGGTGGACCTCCATCAGCTGCTGGCAATCGTGTTCACCGATCCCCAGGTGGCCGCCATCGGCAGGCTTGAGCCGGAGCTCGACGCCGCCGGGGTGCCTCACGTGAGCGCCTCCTATCCCTTCGACGATCACGGGAAATCCATCCTGATGGAGGCCAGGCGGGGATACGTGAAGGTCGTCGCGGACCCCGTTCGCGGACGGATTCTCGGCGCGGAGATCGTCGGCCGGGACGCGGGCGAGCTCATCCACTGCTTCAGCGGCCCCATCGCCATGCGGGCAACCGTCTTCGACCTCCTGAGTGCGCCGTGGTACCACCCCACCCTGGCCGAGATCATCACCTATCCGCTTGAGCAGATCGCGGAGGAGATTTCCGCGCGATGACGCTCTCCCCCTCCTCGGTGGCTGAAAGCTTCCTGCGCCTGAGCAGGCTTGAGTTCCTGCCCGTTCGCGTGCGCTCGGGGGTGGCGGAAGGGGCGCGCTGGACGCTCTTCCCGCGGTCCTCCTATTGGCGGGGAACCCATGAGCCCGAGCTGCAGGCGGCGCTGCTTGCCCTGGGCGGCGGGGACATCACGGGCTGGTCGTGCTGGGACCTCGGCGCCCATTTCGGCCTGTACAGCGTGGGGCTGGCGCGGCGGGTGGG
>CAZGOX010000017.1:0-20016 GCA_964527955.1 uncultured Opitutaceae bacterium
TGTCCAGATAGGCCTCAACGCCAAGGCCCGAGGCCAGCACGACGTCGGCTCCCACGAGCTTTCGCAGGTCCGAGGGGTTCGGCTCAAAGCTGTGGGGGTCGACGCCCGGCTGGAGAAGGCCGGTCACCGCCACCTCGGACCCGCCAATGGTGCCGGCGAGTTCGGTGAGCACGGTGGACAAGGTCACCACGCGGAGGGGCGGGCGCGGGACTGCAGCCTTGCCTGCGTCGCCAGGGCCGTAGGTTGTGCCTGGGGGCGCAGGATACTGGAGAGTGATTCCCGTAAAGCTGGCGGTGCCGATGTCGATTCTCAGGACGACAAGGTCGAAGTTGTCGGTATAGCCCAGCCAGTCGGCCTGCGCCGAATACTGGGAGGTGTCGCCGACGGTCTCCCCGGTGGCGGCATTGGGCACGGCCTCGAACCGCAGGGGCCGGATATTCCTGCCAACCATGGCGACGGCATCGAAGTAGGGCAGCGAGGCGCGGACAAACTCCTCCATCTCGCCGTCGAGCACATAGGCATCGAGCCGGCCCGAGGATGCGTCGCGCACGAACTCGACATGGAACGCGCCGTCGCCGAGGGCCACGGCGGTGCCTCCGTGCGGCGGCTCGTCCTTGTGCATCCCGATGGCCGGCGAGGCCTTGTGCCTTGCGCAGCCCGCCGCGCAGAGCAGGACGGCAAGCGCGAGGCAGAGACGGTGCATGGCTACCATAAGCTATCACCGTAGCAAATGCGTCAAGCAGCGGGAGAGGACCCCGGGCTCAAGAGACCGTTCGCAGCAGCACGCCGTCGACAGCCCTGTCCTGCGCGATGATGTCCGTGACGACGATCAGCTTGTCGCCCGTCTCGATGTGGCCGAGCCGCTTGAGCATGAGGATGGAATTCTCGATGGTCGCATCCGGCTCCGCCGAGAACGGCATGAGGTACGGCTCGACGGCGCGGAGGATCCTCAGCTGGCGAAACAGCTCGGGATACGGCGTAAAGGCGAGGATCGGCGAATGAACGGGCCGCAGCGCGGCGAGTCCGTGGGCCATGAACCCGTGTCGTGTGAACGTGAGCAGCTTCGAATGCGGCAGCTGGTTCGCAAGGACGACGGCGGCATGCAACACCTTCATCCGTTCGGAGGTGAACACGGTTGGGGACACCAGGTCGGGCGCCTCTTCGCACTCAATCCTGCGCGCAATCCGGTCGAGCATCTGCACGCATTCCAGGGGATATCTTCCCACCGTGGTCTCCCCGGAAAGCATGACGCAGTCCGCCTGCTCATAGACGGCATTGGCAACGTCGGTGATCTCGGCCCGGGTTGGCACGGACTGGGTGATCATCGACTCGAGCATGTGGGTGGCAATGATCACCGGTTTCCCCTGGGAGAGGCAGGAATTGACAGCCCGCCGCTGGATCACGGGCAGCTCCTCGAAGGCGCACTCGATCCCGAGGTCGCCGCGGGCCACCATCACGCCGTCAGAGGCATTGACGATGCCGTCGAGGTTCTCGATTCCGGACTGGTCCTCGATCTTGGCGATGATCCGGACCTTGGAATTGTTGCGCTTGAGGAACGTCCGGAGCTGGTCGACATCACTGGAGGCTCGGACGAACGACAACGCGATGAAATCTATGCCCGCCTTGAGGCCCACAAGCGCGTCTCCCCGGTCCTTCTCGGTGAATGCGGGCAGGTTGACCTTCACCCCGGGCAGATTGATGTGACGGCGGGACCTGAGCTCTCCGGAGACGACGACGCGGCAGCGGATGCGGGCCTCCTGCTTCTCGAGGACCTCGAGCTGGATCAGCCCATTGTCCACCAGCACCGTGTCGCCGACGCTGATGTCATTCACGAGGTCCTTGTAGTTCACGTCCACCGAGCGAATCTCGGCGGCGGTGACTGGCTCGGACGGCGGCTTCACGGTGAAGTCGAAGATTTCACCCGGCTTGAGCTCGATCGGCGCGGCCAGGTCGCCTGTCCTGATCTCCGGGCCCTTGATGTCCATCATGATGGCGACATCCCTGCCGACGCGGGCGCTGATCTCCCGGATCCTGGCGACGGTGAGTTCAGTCCACTCATGCGTCGCATGCGCCATGTTGAGGCGGACAATGTCGGCACCCGCGCCGATCAACCTTTCAAGCATTTCCTCGCCCTCGGTCGCCGGGCCGAGGGTAAAGATGATCTTGGTGCGCCGGAACGCGTTTGCGGGCTGTGGCATGGCGAGCCTAGAGAAAATCGTAAAAGGCCGTCCCTTCGCCGGGACCGACAATGGAGAACTCACACCCAAGCAGGCTCCGTGCGGGGGCGAGGGCCTCCTCGATGGCCTCGGTGGAATTGCAGTCCCGCGAAAGGTGCGTCAGGTAGACCCGCCGCCAGCGGGGGCTTGCGACCTCGGTCAGGAGGTCGCGGCACGCCTCGTTGGAGAGGTGCCCATGACGCCCGCGAATCCTCTGCTTCGTGGACCATGGACGTTTGATGTCGGCCTCGAGAAGGCGGGGGCAGTGGTTGGACTCGATGACGACGACGTCGCATTCGCGCAGCCGCTCGTGGATGTGCGCGGGCGCGTGCCCGAGGTCGGTCAGCCAGGCGAGGCTATGCGTGCCGGGCAACGGGTCGCCCATGTCCCGATTCGTGAAACGGAACCCCACGGGGTCGTGGGCGTCGTGCGGCACGGAAAAGCTCTCGACCTCAAGGTCCCGAAACACAAATCCCTCCCCGGTCTCGAAAATGCGCCAGGACGCCTGGTGGCCAAGACCTTCCTGGACGGCATGGGCTGTGGCCGCGTTGGCGTACAGTTCGATCCTCGGGAACCGTTTGAGGCCCTCAATCCCGGCGGTGTGATCGCCGTGCTCATGGGTGAGAAAGACGGCGTCGATTCGCTCGAGGGTCTCACCGGCCTGGCGAAGCAGGCCGTCGAGCTTGCGCGCTGAAAAGCCAGCATCGATGAGAACGCGGGCCTTCTCGGTCACGAGGAGGGCGCTGTTGCCCGAGCTTCCGCTCCCGAGGATCCGAAAACGCATCGACATCGGGCAAATTGCAAGGCCCGGGGCGCCGACGAGCAATGAATAAAGGAGATGCGACGACTTTCCTCCCGTAGGTCAGCGAGCTTGCTCGCGCTCAGGGGGCGCGAGCAAGCTCGCTGACCTACAAAGAACCCGCAAGGATTTGACCCAGGCTGGATTTCGGCCTATGCCAGACCCTTCCATGCCAAAGAAAGCCGTCACCGTTAGGCGGGCCCCCCGCCGCGACCCCCTGCCCGATATTGGGGAGGTCCCGGCAGCGCTTCTAGGCGCCAACGTGCCCATCCAGCAGGTCGGCTGCTCGAATTTCAGGCTCCCGATGAAGTTCAGGGCCAACGGCGGCAGGACGGTTACCCTGGAGTCGGCGGTGACGGGAACCGTCTCCCTGGCAAGGGGCCGCAAGGCGATCAGCATGGGGCGCATCGTCCGCCTCTTTTATGAGAGCCAGGGCGAGGTCGTCTCCTTTCCCCTTCTTGCGCGCATCCTTGCGGCGTTCCGCCGGAAAATCGGCGCCTCGGAGGCGCGGCTGCGGTTGGCCGTGTCCTATCCGATCGCACAGCGCAGCCTGCGGAGCCGAAGGAGCGGGTGGCAGCACTACCACGCCGTGATGGAGGCGGCGTTGGACAGCCGGGGGCGCCTTTCCCGATTCATCGAGTTCGACTTCGTATACTCGTCCACCTGCCCATCGAGCGCGGAACTGGCCGAGCACGCGCGCCGGACCCGTGACATCTATGCGGTGCCGCACGCCCAGCGCTCCAAGGCCCGGATCCATGTGAAGCTCGCCCCGGGCAGGACGCTTGCATTCGAGGGTCTCCAGCGGATCTGCCTGAGGGCGCTGCCCACGGAGACCCAGGTCATCGTCAAGAGGGACGACGAGCAGGCCTTCGCCGAGCTAAGCGGCTCGAACCTGATGTTTGTGGAGGATGCCGCGCGCCTGCTGTACCGGGAGCTGGATTCGGACCGTCGAATCGCCGACTTCGAGGTCGCATGCGCACATTTTGAGTCGCTCCATTCGCACGACGCGGTCAGCGCCATCTGCAAGGGTGTCCCGGGCGGCTTCAAGGCCGACTTCCGGGACTTCAGAACGTTGGCGAGTTAGAGCAAACTGCCCTGGTCGCCGGAGGAGGGCTTGAGGCCGACGGCCAGATAGCCCTTCGCAGTCAGCGTCCTGCCCTGTGGGGTGCGCTGCAGGTACCCTTCCTGGATCAGGAAAGGCTCGTGCACTTCCTCGAGGGTCTCGGCCTCCTCGCCCACGGCGATGGCGACAGTGCTCAGGCCCACGGGCCCGCCCCGGTAATTCTCGGCCATCACGCGGAGCATCCGCTTGTCCATCTCATCCAGGCCCGCGGCGTCGATCTCGAGCAGCTCGAGCGCGGCGGCGGCGACCGGCTGCGTGATCTTGCCGGCTGAACGCTCCTGGGCGAAGTCCCTCGCGAAGTGGATGAGATTGTTGGCGACGCGCGGCGTGCCCCGTGCCCGGGTGGCGATCTCCTGGCAGCCGCCATCGTCGATGGCCACGTTGAGCAGCCCGCAGCTTCGGCGGACGATCCCCTTGAGGGTTGGGACGTCGTAATAGTCGAGGCGGGTCTGCAGTGTGAAGCGGGAGCGGAGCGGCGCCGTGAGGAGGCCGCTCCGGGTGGTGGCCCCGATCAGGGTAAAGCGCGGGATGGGCAGCCGGACGCTCCGGGCGTTGGGCCCCTGGTCGATCATGATGTCGAGACGATAGTCCTCCATCGCCGAGTACAGGTACTCCTCGACCGTCTGGGGAATCCGGTGGATTTCGTCGATGAAGAGGATGTCGCCTTCCTCGAGGTTGGTGAGCAGCCCGGCCAGGTCGCCCGCTTTTTCAACGACCGGGCCCGACGTGACCCGGACGTTCTTTCCGAGCTCATGTCCGAGGATGAAGGCGAGGGTGGTCTTTCCGAGGCCCGGGGGCCCGGAAAGCAGGATATGGTTGAGGGTGTCGCCGCGGCGCTTTGCGGCCCCGACCATCACCTGCAGGCGCTCAACGGTCTTCGCCTGGCCGCTGAAGTCCGAAAACGTGAGCGGGCGAAGCGCTGCCTCGGCGGGGGTGACCGGGGCGGAAAGCGCAGAGGCAAGGTAGCCGACCCCCTTTGGTTCGGTTTTCTGCCTGGGGGCTTGGGGCTTCTGGTTCTCCACGGTTAGCAGGGTGTACGATGCGGCGCGGCCGCGTCACGTCCATTCCAGATCCGCCCCAAGCGAGCGGAGATTCTCCACAAAGCGCGGGTGCGCCCGCTTGATGATCTCGGCGTTGCGGACGACGCTGCGGCCTGGGATCGAAGCCGCCACCATCGTGAGCGCCACGGCCGCCCGGATCACGTATGGGGAATCCACGACCGCGGGCCGCAGGGGCCTGCGGCCAAAGACAAGGATGCGATGCGGGTCGCTGACCACGATGTGCGCGCCGAACTTGGCCAGCTCGGGCATCCAGGCGAAGCCATTCTCGTAGACCTTGTTCCAGAAGTGAATCGTGCCCTCGGCGCGCGTGCTGAGTGCGATCATGACCGGGAGCAGGTCCACGGAAAAGTAGGGCCAGGGAGCCGCCTCGATCTTGGGCAGCAGGTTGCTGGTGAACGGCGTCTCGATGACGAGGCGCTGGCCGGACCGGACCCGCGCCGTGAGGCCCTCGTGCTCGACGATCACGCCAAGCTTCCCGAAGGCACGCGTGATGAGGTCGAAGTGTTGGGGAAGGGACCGCTCGACCCGCACCTCGCCGCCGGTGATGGCCCCAAGGGCGAGAAAGGTCACGATCTCGTGGTAATCCGTGCTCACGGAGACCGTGGCCCCGTGCAGCCGGGCCACCCCGGTCACCTCGAGCCGGCTGGTTCCGATGCCTGTCACCTTCGCGCCCATGGCAAGGAGGGCGGCGCAGAGGTCCTGGACGTGCGGCTCGCTCGCGGCATTGATGAGGGTCGAGGTCCCGCTGGCCAGCGCAGCAGCCATGAGAAAGTTCTCCGTGACGGTCACGGAGGTGTAATCGAGCCAGTGACGGGCGCCCCGAAACCCGGAAGGAAGCGTGATCTCGAGGGGGTCTTCCTCATGGATCTCGGCCCCGAGCGCACGTAGGACCTCAAGGTGGGGATCGATCTCGCGGACACCGAGGGAGCAGCCCTTGGCATTGGAGGCGAGGCTGATCCTGCCCAGCCGACGAAGCAGCCCCGGATAGAGCAGCACCGTCGAGCGCATGTCCTGGGGCAGCTCTCCCCCGGCGAGGCGGCTCTGGAAGCCCGCGTGGTCGACCCGCATCGTCCCCGCGTGCCGGTCCCAGTCGATCCTGGAACCCTGGGCACGAAGGAACGAGACCAGCTTGTCGAGATCCGTGATGTCCGGGACGTTGGTGATCGTCACCGGCTCGTCCACGAGCAGCGTCGAGCAAAGAATCGGAAGAACCGAGTTCTTGTTGCCCGACGGGACGACGGTGCCGGACAGGGGCTTTCCCCCGTTGACGATGAGGTCGGCCATCGCCGTCCCGGGTCAGATGGCGCCGCCGCCCTGCCAGCCTTCGGGACGGGAGTCCCCCCGGTCGTGGCCGCGGCCGCCGCGGTGGCGCCTGCGGCGCCCTCCGCCGCCCTCGCGATCACCGCCGCGAAAATCCTGCCTGCCTTCGCGGGACTCGGGCTGTCCGCCGCGGAAACCCGACTGGTCTCCCTCGCGGGGCGGGCCCGAATAGCCCTGCTGGCCGTCGCCGCGGTGGCGATTGCGGCCGCCGCGGTGCCTGCGCCTGCGAAACTGCCCGTCTCCCTCGTCCCTGGGAGGCGACTGCGGGGGCGCTTCGGGCGCCTTCGGGGAGAAAAGGCTCTTCAGCCATGCAAAAAAGCCGCCCTTTGGGCGGTGCGTTGCCTCGGGCGCCCCGCGGTGGGATCCCCGGTGCTCGGAGCCCTCGTGGCGGGACTCGCCGCGGTGCTCGTGCCGATCCTGTTCGCGGCGCGGCTCATCGCGTCGCGGTTCGTCACGGCGCGGTTCGCGCCCCTCAGGGGCCTGCTCGCGCCTGGGTTCCGACCTGAACGAGGATCTGTCGTTGCGCTGTTCCTCGCGCCGGGCGCGGGTCTGAAACACGCCTGGGGCGGCGGCATCGGGGCGGGGAGCAGGGGTGGTTCCCCAATGAACCGGCGGGCGCTTGTCGTCCGCGGGGGGCAGGATGTTGAGTTCCGCCTTCTCGGGGACCTCTTCCAGGGCGGGCGCCGCAGGCGCCGCGGCCTGTTCGACGGCCGCTGGCTTGACGGGGGCGGGGGCCGGCTCCGTCTTGGCGACCGGGGCAGCCGGAACCTCAGGCGCTGGCAAGGGGGCGGCGGGGCTTGCAGCCGCGGGCTCAGGTGCCGCCGGAGGTTCTCCGAACGGGTTGCGGTACTCTCTCTGGGGGACAACGACCTCGATGGCGGTTGGCTTGTACTCGCCCGTGGGGGCGGAAGCGGCGGTTGCCGCGGTGGCTGTGCGCTTGCCGCGGGCGAGGCCTGAGCCCCGCGTGGAGCCAAAGGCCCCGAATTGCGGCGTTGTTTCGGCGGCCTTGGGCGCGCCTTGCGTCTCGGCGGGCGCCGGATTGGCGGGCGCGCCGGACGTTTCTGGATCTGTCATGGTATCTGTTTCTGATTGGCGCTCATCCCGGTGGTCGGGGAGCTGCCTTGGTTGTATGGAACACGCGGAGTGCGGTGTGACCGCGCTCGACGCATAGGGTAAACCATAGAGGTTGTCCCCGGGAGGACCTTCCCGCAAGCAATAACGTTTTGTGCTTCCGCGGCGGGGACGAAGCCTGCAGCCTTCGGCGATGGACAAACTCGAAGAGATCTTTCGCATGCAGGATGCCCTCAACCGCCGGATCGGCGTTGCGCTGCCGCCGGAGGCCGATGAGGAGAAGGTGAAGTGGATCCTGAACTACACCCGCGCCATGCAGCAGGAGCTCGCGGAGCTTGTCGACTCGGTGCCCTGGAAGTGGTGGGCCAAGTACCAGAAATTTGACCAGCAGAACGCCAAGGTGGAGATCGTTGACCTGTTCCACTTCCTGGTCTCGCTGGCCCAGACGATGGGACTGAGCGCGGACGACGTGTACCAGGCCTACGTGAAGAAGAACCAGGTGAACTTCCAGCGCCAGGAATCAGGCTACGTCAAGAAAGACGAGGCCGACTCCAAGCACATCTGAGCGGATCCGGCGGGCCTGAGGCCCCGGCTTTCAGCGAGTGACCACGAATGCGGCCGTGACGTCGACCGCGACGTTTCCGTCCTCGATGATCGAGGTCCTGAGCTTGAGCTTGGCCCTGCCGTAGCGGCTCAGCGCCTCCCTGAATTCCGCAATCGCCGCCTGGGCCGGACGCTCGCAGATCGCCCGCAGGTCCCCTAGGACCGGGCGGCGGTAGGCGGCCCGGCTCTCCTTGACCACGATGTGCCAGGTGGGTTTCTCGCCCGTCTTGGCATCCTTCATGAGGTCCCAAACGACGCCGTAACCAGCCAGGGTGGCCAGGGAAACGAGGCTTCCTCCGAATGCCGTGTTGAGCGAATTCCTGTTCGGCTCCTTGGGCGCTATCAGGACCAGCTTGGACTCGTCGCTCACCTCCACGCCGACACCCATGGCCTTCGCGAGGGGGATCATCTCGTGCAGGAAGAGCTCGAACGCTGGAACTTTGACAGATTTCACCGATTCAAGGTTGATCGAAAATAAGCCGCGCGTCACGCTGGAAGTTTCGTAGCAAACCGGATGCCAGCCCCATCGCACCATGTCCCCGCTTGAGATCGTTGGCGTCGTTCTCGGTGTGCTCATGGTCTGGATGTTCGTGCGGGAGAACATCTGGGCCTGGCCCGTCGGCCTGGTGGACTCCGGGATCTACGTCTGGATCTACCACTCCAGCAAACTTTACTCCGACGCCATACTGCAGGTCGTTTACTGTGTGATCTTTGCGTATGGCTGGTGGCATTGGGGCCTGGGCCGCGGGACCAAGGCGGAGCTTCCCGTCACCCGCATGAGACTTCGGACCCTGCTCGTGTGGATCGCCCTTGGCGCCCTGGCAACCGCAGCCTGGGGGGAACTCATGCACCGAAAAACCGACGCGGCGCTTCCCCATTGGGACGCCTTCATCCTTGTCTTCGGCCTGATCGCACAATGGTGGCAGGCCAGGAAGCGTCTCGAGAATTGGATGGCATGGGTCGTCATAGACGGGGTCGGCATCGGGGTGTACTGGGCGAAGGACCTGCGCCCGACAGCGGCCCTGTATGCCCTGTTCCTGGCCATGGCGATTGCCGGCCATATCGCCTGGCGGAAGTCGCTGCTTCAGGCCAGGGATTCGGCGGCGTGACTGGGAGCCCCTGGAATGCCTCTTCAACGGATTGCAGTCTTTGGTCCCGAGTCGACCGGCAAGACGACGCTTGCGCGGCAGCTTGCCGGGCACTTCGGCGAGCCCTGGTCCCCTGAGTTTGTCCGGGGGTTTTGGGACTCCCGCGGTGGGAAGGTCACAGCCGGGGACCTTGACGCCATCGCAAGGGGGCAAATCGAGGGAGAGGATGCGGCGGCAGCCAGGGCAGGGAACCTGATGTTCTGCGACACGGAACTGCTGACCTGCGTCCTTTGGGACGATCTGCTTTTCCCGGGTGCCTGCCCGGCGTGGGTCCGGGCAGAGGCCGAACGGCGGGCCCGGACGTACGCATTGTACCTTTTCTGCGAGACGGACCTTCCTTTTGAACCGGATCCCCAGCGGTGTTTTCCCGACGAGGCCGGTCGTGCGGAGGGAAGAAGGCTCTGGCGGGAGACCCTGGAGACCCGTGGTCTACGGTTCTTGGAAGTCCGCGGGCGTGGGGAGGCGAGGATGTCCGCTGCGATCGCCGCGGTGACGGCCCTCCTTTGTCCGTCAAAACCGGGCGAGTAGCTGCTCCGCCAGGGTTGTCGCCTGAACGCGGATTTCCGCAACGGCGGTCGACTCCCAAAGCATGCCCTTCAGCGGCGCCCCGATCGTGAAAAGCCATCCGGTGGGTCCTCCGCGATAGCGCAAGACCTCAAAACTGGGCAGTGCCTTGATCCCCAGAGCCAGGGAGTCGTGGTCGATCAAGCCGCGGGCGAGCAGGTTGATGAGAAGAGGGTGCTGGTACTTGGAATAGTCCGTGCGGGGGCCCGTGCAGTTGATGACCTTGGCCACCCGGAGCGCGACCAGCCTGCCCGTCCCGCGCTGGCGGTACAGGGCCTCGGCCTGGGTGGGCGTGTCTCGGAGGCTCTCCAGATGGCCGGCCGCGAAACGAACGCGCCCCTCGTCCTCGAGCCTGCGGATGATGGCCGCTGTCTGGGGGGAGATGCGATGGCGGTGAGCTTCCCAGAACGGTCGGGCGTGCCGCATGAACCGGGCCCGCTCCGCGGGCGGGAACCCTGCCCAGATTGCCTGCGTAAAGGGTCGGATCGCGTCGATTACAGCCCGCCAGTCGGATCCGTTCCCCGATGCCTTCCTGACCTCGGCGCGCACGATGCGCAGGCACTCCAACACTGTCGTGGGAAGCCGCTCCCTGGACAGGAAGGGCGGATAGGGTGGCAGTCCGGGAACTTGGGCAAGTGGGCGCAGCCCCCGCCTCGAGAGAGCGTGGACGGTCCCGTGGTGTCCCAGGGCATCGAGTTCGAGTATGATGTCGACGGCGGTGGGACCGGCACCAACCACAAGGACGTCGTCGGCCTTGCTCAGGTTGGCCATCAGGCTGCCCAACCAGGGCACATGGACATAGCGGGGTCCGCGGTAGAACGGAATTGACCTCTTGATCGGGTACTCTCCGGGCAGCGTGCCGATCGCGAGCACGACCGCCTCGGCCGGGAAGCTGCGTCCGTCGGCAAGCACAAGCCGCCCCCTCCCTGAAACCTCCTCGATGTCCACGGCCTCTCCCTGGATGGTCTCCAGGGAGACTCCGGCGGGGGCCGCGGCCCTGGCCGCCTCAAGCGTGTCGGTGATGTAGGCGCCGTAAAGCCTGCGCGGCAGAAAATCCCCGGCATCCACCGAGTCCGGAAACCCCACGAACCCCACATGCCTGCGAACCCATTCGAGAAACCCGTCCGGCTCGCCGGGGAAAAGCCCCATGCTGCCGGCGGGGACGTTGAGGAGATGAGCCGGGCAGTCCGTACCGTAGGCCATCCCCGGTCCGACCGGCGGACGGCGCTCCACAAGCACAATGCGTGTGCCCGGGCCGGAGCGTTGCAGCAAGTGGGTCGCGATGAGCGCACCGCTTACGCCCCCGCCTACTATGGCTAGCGTTCGCTCCGCCATCCGAAATCCGGGGGCAAATCGGCGCGGCGGGTCAGGCCTTGGCCGTGGTGCCGATCAGGTCGTCCACCGACTCGGAGTCGACGTTGATGTCGGCGAATAGCCAGGACGAAAGGTAGCGCTCGGCGCTCGAGGGGATGATGGCGACAATCTGCTTTCCCTTGTTCTCGGGGCGCTTCGAAAGCTGGATCGCAGCCCAGATCGCGGCGCCGGACGATATCCCCACCGGGATCCCGTCGAGCTTGGACACCTGCTTGCTGATCGGCGCGGAGTCCTCCTCCTTCACCGTGATGACCTCATCGTAGATCTTCGTGTTGAGAACGGCGGGAACAAACCCTGCGCCGATGCCCTGTATCTTGTGAGGCCCCGGCTGGCCGCCGGAGAGGACGGGCGAACCGGCGGGCTCGATGGCCACGATCTTCAGCGAAGGCTTGCGGGGCTTCAGCACCTCGCCAATCCCGGTGATGGTGCCCCCCGTGCCGATCCCGGAAACGATGATGTCGACCTTGCCGTCGGTGTCCCGCCAGATTTCCTCGGCGGTCGTCCGGCGGTGAATCGCGGGATTCGACGGGTTGGAGAACTGCTGAAGGATGACGCTGTTCGGAATCTTCGCAGCCAGCTCCTCGGCCTTGGCGATGGCGCCCTTCATGCCCTTGGCCCCCTCGGTGAGCACCAGGCGCGCGCCCAGCACCTTGAGCAGCTTCCGGCGCTCGAGGGTCATCGTCTCGGGCATGGTCAGGATGAGCTTGAGGCCCTTGGCCGCCGCGACGAACGCCAGGGCGATCCCGGTATTGCCGCTCGTCGGCTCGATCAGCACGGTGTCCGCGTTGATCCGCCCGCTCTTCAACGCGTCGTTGATCATGGCGCTGCCGATGCGGTCCTTGACGTTTGAAAGTGGGTTGAAGAACTCCAGTTTAAGGAGGATCTCGGCTTGCGCCCCATTGGCCGCCGCGGTGCGGTTCAGGCGGACCAGGGGAGTGTTCCCGATGGTCTCGGTGATGTCGTTGTAGATCTTGGACATATGTTTTTGGGTAGGTTAGTCTGTACTGGAAGTCACTCAAGGCAAGTAAAGGCGGAGGGAAATGCGGGCGGGCGCACTCAAATGGCGTAGTCGTCCTCAAAGGAATGCACGCGCCGGAGGCGAAGAAGGACGAGGTCGTTCACCTTCAGGCCCAGGTCGTTGACCGTTGCGCGGGAGACCTCCACCTCGACGGTCTCGTGGGACTGCACCTGCTCCAGGACGAGGCGCGCTTGGGAGCCGGCCGAGTGAATGTAGCGGAGCACGGCGGGCAGGCCCTGGCCGGTGGCCGTATAGGGGGCGACCTCAATGTCGTGGGGACGCACGTACACGACCGCGTCCGGGGCCACCTCGGCTCCCGGCCCCATGTGTCCCCCGGCCGCAATCAGCGCGGGCGCGCGCAGCACGTTCACGTTGCCGACGAACTGGTACACGAAGGGCGACGCCGGCCGGTCATAGACCTGCTGGGGCGTGCCGACCTGCTCAACCCTGGCCTGATTCATGATCACGACCTCGTCGGCGATCTCGAGCGCCTCCTCCTGGTCATGGGTCACAAAGATCGTCGTCAGGTGGATCTCCTCGTGAAAGCGGCGCAGCCAGCGCCGAAGCTCCTTGCGCACCTTGGCGTCCAGCGCCCCAAAAGGCTCGTCGAGCAGGAGCACCTTGGGTTCCACCGCAAGGGCCCGGGCCAGCGCCACGCGCTGGCGCTGCCCGCCGGACAACTGGTGCGGGAACCGGTTTTCAAGGCCATCGAGCTGGACGAGGCGCAGAAGGTGGTGCACCCGCTCGGCGATGGCCGGCGCCCCTAGGCGGTCGCGCCTGCGCTGGACGCGGAGGCCAAAGGCGATGTTCTCGAAGACCGACATGTGGCGGAACAGCGCGTAGTGCTGGAAAACGAAGCCGACCTTTCGCTTTCCCGCGGGGACGTCCGTGACGTCCTCCCCGTGGAACCGGATGCGGCCGCTGTCGGGATCCGGGTTCTCAAGGCCCGCGATCACGCGGAGCAGCGTCGTCTTGCCGGATCCAGACGGGCCCAGCAGCGCGACAAGCTTTCCGCGCGGGACGTTGAGGTCAACGCCGGCGAGGGCCGTGAAGCCGCCGAAGGATTTCCGAATGTTGTGCGCCTCCACGCTCATGGTTCAGGCGGCCTGCCGGCGGCGGCTTCGCGACTCGACGATCGCCTTCAGCACGAGCGTGACCAGGGCGAGCAGGGTCAGCAGGGACGCCACCGCAAAGGCGGCGACAAAGTTGTAGTCGTCGTAGAGGATCTCGACGTGCAGGGGCATCGTGTTGGTCTCGCCCCGGATGTGGCCGCTCACCACCGAGACCGCGCCGAATTCCCCCATCGCCCTGGCGTTGCAGAGGATCACCCCGTAGAGCAGCGCCCATTTGATGTTGGGAAGGGTGACCCTCCAAAAGGTCCGCCAGCCGCTGGCGCCCAGGATGATGGCCGCGTATTCCTCATCGTTGCCCTGGGCCTGCATGAGCGGAATCAGTTCGCGTGCGACGAACGGAAAGGTGACAAAGATGGTCGCCAGCACGATCCCGGGCGCGGCAAAGATGATCTGGAGGTTGTGGTCGAGGAACCAGGAGCCGAACCAGCCCCGTCCGCCGAAGACCAGGACATAGATGAGCCCTGCGATCACGGGCGAGACCGCGAAGGGCAGGTCGATCAGCGTTGTCAGGAGGCTCTTGCCGCGGAAGCGGAACTTTGCGATGGCCCACGCCGCGGCCACGCCGAAGACCAGGTTTGCCGGGACGGCGATGGCCGCGGTGAGGAGGGTCAGGCGGATGGCCGAAAGCGCGTCCGGGTCGCGAAACGAGGCGAGGTAGGTCAGAACGCCCCCGCGCAGGGCTTCCGCAAAGACTGCCAGAAGCGGCAGAAAAAGGAAGAACCCGAGGAACGAAAGGGCAACGGCGATGAGCGTCCAGCGGGCCCAGGCGGGATCGTGCGTCACCCGCGTCGCGGGCGCGGAGGGAGCCCTGAGGGGCAGCGAGCTGGCGATGGAGGCGGCCATGGGCGGTGCAGGGTCCTAGGGGGATGGCGAAAAGTCGAACTCCTGCTCCGTCATACGCGCCGGAAGCGGCTGCTCCACTTCTGGAGGAGGTTGATGAACAGGAGCAGCAGGAACGACGCGACCAGCATCACCACGGCGATCGCGGTGGCGCCTTGGTAGTCGTACTGCTCGAGCTTTGTCATGATCAGGAGGGGGACGATCTCCGTCCGCATGGGCATGTTGCCCGAAATGAACACCACGGAACCGTATTCGCCGAGCGCCCGCGCAAAGGCCAGGGCGAAACCGGTGAGGAGGGCCGGGAGCAGTTCCGGCAGGACAACCCGGGAGATCGTCTGCCGCCGGCTGGCGCCGAGGGATGCGGCCGCCTCCTCGATCTCGGGCTCAAGCTCCATGAGCACCGGCTGGAGCGTGCGCACCACGAACGGAAGGCCGATGAACGTCAAGGCGACGAATACGCCGAGCCGTGTGAACGCCACCTGGATCCCGATGGGCTCGAGCCACTGCCCGACCCAGCCGCTGCGCGCATAGATCGCAGTGAGGGCGATGCCCGCGACGGCGGTCGGCAGGGCAAACGGAAGGTCCACCAGGGCATCGACGACCCGTTTCCCCGGAAAGGCATAGCGCACCAGCACCCACGCCACGATCAGGCCAAAGAACATGTTCACCAGGCCCGCGGCGAACGAGAGCCCGAAACTCAGGCGGTAGGCCGCGAGCACGCGCGGCGACGCCACCGCGGACACGAAGGCGGGCCACGTCATGCCCGCGGTCTTCAGGAATGCCGCGGAAAGCGGCACGATCACAATGATGCCGAGGTAGGCCACCGTGAAGCCAAGCGAAAGCCCGAAGCCCGGAAGAAGCGACCGGGGTCTGGATCCCTTAGAGGTTCTGGCCATATGCCTGGAAGGCCCGGTAGCGCTTGAGGAAGCGCGCAAGCAGCGTCGTCACGGCGTGCCGATAGGCTTCGCCCGTCCACTCCGACGGCACCCGGATCGTGAGCTCGAACGGAGTGAAAGGCAGGTCCGCGGCGGCGGAAAGCGGGCCATCCCCGAACCCATGGCCCGCCTCATACGCGAACTGCACGGGCAGCCCGTCGGTTTCATCGGACGTGATCAGGTCCATGTCGGGAAAATCGGCGTTGGGCTCGGCTCCGCGGACGCAAACGTCAATTTCGCGCGATCCCGCCCCGGCGGTCTCAACCCGCACGAATCCGTGGTAGGCGCGGCGGCGGGCGTCCAGCTCCAGGAGTTCGATTTCGGGCAGGCCGGGACGGCTCCAGTTGGCGGATGCCAGGGAGCGGTCCGGCTCGCCGAGAAAGAGGCCGGCGGCGTCCACGAGCGGGAAAAATGAGAGGTTCAGCCCGTGCCCCGCCTCGGCATCCTCGGCTAGCCTGCCCGCCAGCGCCAGCAGGGCCTGCGATGCGCGCAGGTCCCTGTGGTCGAAGCCTGCCAGGAACGAGAGGCGCCAGGACTCGTCCGAAGCCCGGGGCCCGAAGAACATGAAACGCGGCACATAGGCGTGCCGGTTTCCGATGTGGAACGGCCCCAGCGGGGAAGCAAAGACATGGGGCGAGTACTGGGACAGGGCGTACAGCGTCTTCAGGTGCGCCTCAAGGCAGGCAGGGGAGGGCCCGACGGGGCCTGGGGAGGCCCCGTCGAACCCGGGCTTTGAGATGCGGTCCATCGAGGTCGTCACTTCTGGTAGATCTGGTCGAAGACGCCCCCGTCCGCGAAGTGCGTGGCCTGCGCCTTCGTCCATCCGCCGAACTGCTCGTCGATCGTGAACAGCTGCAGGGAGGGGAACACGGAGGAGTACTTCGCGGCGATCTCCGTGTTGCGCGGGCGGTAGAAATTGCGGGCTGCGATTTCCTGGCCCTCGTCCGAGTACAGGTGCTCGAGATACGCCTTTGCGACGTCGGCCGTGCCCTTCCGGGCGACCACCTTGTCGACCACGGAGACGGGAGGCTCGGCCAGGATGCTCACCGAGGGGACCACGATCTCGAACTTGTCGCTCCCGAACTGCTTGACCGCGAGGAAGGCCTCATTCTCCCAGGCAAGGAGGACGTCGCCGATGCCGCGCTGGACGAAGGTGATCGTCGATCCCCGGGCTCCCGAGTCCAGCACCGGCACATTCTTGTAGAGGGCCGTGATGTAGTCCCGTGCCGCGCCCTCGCTGCCGTACTTTCTCTGCGCATAGCCCCAGGCGGCGAGATACGCCCACCGCGCCCCGCCCGAGGTCTTCGGATTGGGAACGATGACCGCGATACCGGGTTTCACAAGGTCGTCCCAGTCGTGGATTCCCTTGGGGTTTCCCTTCCGGACCAGGAGCACGATGGTGCTCGTGTACGGCGTAGAGTTCTGGGGCAACCGGGACTGCCAGTTCGCGGGCAGGAGGTCGCCGTGCCTGTGGATTGCGTCGATGTCCGCCGCGAGCGCGAGCGTGACCACATCGGCCTGCTGTCCATCGATGACCGACCGCGCCTGGGCGCCGGAGCCGCCGTGGGACTGCTTGACGACGACGTCGTCGCCGGTCTTGGCCTTCCAGTAGCTTGCGAAAGCCTGGTTATAGTCGGCGTAGAGCTCCCGTGTCGGATCATAGGACACGTTGAGCAGTTCGATGGTCTTGGCGGAGGAAGCGCCGGCCGTGCCAAGCGCGACTGCGGCGAATAGAAGGGAGGTAAGCCTCATGGGATGTGGAAGGTTCGCAGCGGCATCCCGGAGTCGGGTCGGGCCGGAAGTATTTGTGTCTCTTGGTTGAGCCTCCGGTGGGCCGGTCGGCGAAAGTGGTTGTGAGGGGCTTTGGCGACGAAGGGTTCGTCAGCCTATGCGGGGAGCCGGCTCCGAGTGCGACGGCAGCCGGGTCTTCTCGGTTCGCTCGATCTGTGTGACCCGGCCGTCGTGCACGACAAGCTGGACCAGGCCGTAACGGAGACTCTCGACTTTGGAGCGAACGATCGCGATCCACTCCGGATCGGAGGCGGTCGACGCGTGGTTGGTGTCGTCTGCTGGCATCGTGAAAGGGGGTTGGAGGATATGGGTCCGTCAAATGCTGTATTCGCCAAGGATGTGATGGAGGATTCCCTCGGAAGGGGAGGCGAGCGCGACCCTGGCGGAGCGGCGCTCGCGGCGTGCGGCCGTCGTCCTTGCCGCCTCGGGGGAAAAAGGCAGGGGAATGCTGTCCCGCTGGCGCTTGCGCAGTGTGATCTCCACGACGTCCGCCAGGGTGTACTTGTCCAGGATGCCGGAGATGGCGTTGCGCACGTCGAGCATGAGCATCCTCAGGCCGCAATGAAGCTCGTCGGGACACGAACAGCGTTCATAGGCGGTCTGGGAGACGCAGCGGATCGGGGCCAGGGGGCCGTCGACAAGGCGGACGACCTCGCCAATGGTGACCTTCCCGGCAGGGCGCGCCAGGCGGTAGCCGCCGAATTTTCCCCGCTCGCTCTCGACGATGCCCGCGCTCTTCAGCGTGTGCAGGATCTGCTCCAGGAACTTGACCGGCAACTGCTCGCTCCGGGCGAGCTCCGAGACCTGAACCAGCTTGCGCTCAACCTCTGCCGCAATGCCGAGGATGATCAGGGAGCGGAGGGCGTATTCGCCTTTCTTGGAGAGCTTCATGGGGGGAGTGTTTTAATCTAGATTAAGTAAGTAGGGTTTAAGGCAAGCGAAAATATTCCCTTCGCGTGTCATCCGGATTCCGGGGTAGGGCGAGTCGCAGAGATGAGCCGTGCTGCTCGATTTTCGTAGGTCAGCGAGCTTGCTCGCGCTCAGGAGAGGCGCGAGCAAGCTCGCTGACCTACATGGAACCTAAATCGTCAGCTGCAAACCGTCATAACCGGGCGAAACGCTCTCCGGGAGCTCGGCTTCAAGAGTCGCATGGTCACTCAGATGGGTTAGATGAGTAAGGTACGTGCGCTTTGCGCCAATCTCCTTCGCCGCCGCCACCGCCTCGGCAATGCTCAGGTGCGTGGGGTGCGGATCGGGCCGCAGCCCGTCGAGAACAAGGACGTCGGCCCCCCGCGCCAGCGCCACGGCCTCGGGCGGCAGGCTCTTGCAGTCCGTATAGTACGCAAGGCGCCTGCCCGTGCTTCGCTCCGTGAAGAGCAGCCCGAGTGTGTGGACGCCCCCGTGCGGCAGAAGGGTCGAGGCGATCGTTCCCTGCGGGAGTTCGATCACGGGAGGCATTCGCCTGAGCAGGAAGGCCGGATACCCGCGGGCGAGGGGCTTGTCGCGCACGGCATAGGGAAACATCGCGCGGACCCTCCCCATGCCCTCCTCGGTCGAGTGGACGGGCAGGGCCGTTCCGCCGAGCAGGTCGCAGAAGCGCCTCAGGTCGTCCATTCCCGCGATGTGGTCGGAATGGCCGTGGGTCAGCAGGAAGAGGTCCAGGTGTTCGACCTTCCCGCGAATGCACTGCAGGCGGAACTCGGGCGCGGCGTCCACCTGCACGTGCAGTCCGTCCAGGACGACATGCACGGATGCCCTCGTGCGATGGTTGCGCGGGTCGCTTGAGGTGCACACGGCGCACCCGCACCCGATCATGGGCACTCCCTGGGAGGTGCCGGTGCCGAGGAGGACGACGTCCATGGGAGACCGAGTTGAAGGTCGAACCCCCGGGGAGGGAAGGGAAAAAAAAGGCGCCCCGGTTGACCGGGGCGCCTCGCAATTGCTTCTTGGCCGCAGGATCAGTAGTCCATGCCGCCGCCCGGGGGATGTGCCGGGGGTGCTTCCTTCTTCTCCGGGATCTCGCAGATCATGCACTCCGTCGTCAGCAGCAGGCCGGCGATGGAGGCTGCGTTCTGCAGCGCGGTGCGGGTGACCTTGGTCGGGTCGACCACGCCGGCCTTCACGAGGTCCTCGAACTTGTCGGTGGCCACGTTGTAGCCGAGGTTTCCCTTCGAGCTGAGGACTTCCTTGACGACCACGCCGCCGTCGACGCCCGCGTTGGAGCAGAGCTGCTTCAGCGGGTGCTCCAGGGCGCGACGGACGATCAGCGAGCCGATCTTCTCGTCGCCCTCGAGCTGGAGGGCATCGATCACCTTGCCGGTGCGAAGGAGGGCCACGCCCCCGCCGGCGACAATGCCTTCCTCGACCGCCGCACGGGTTGCGTGCAGCGCGTCCTCGACGCGGGCCTTCTTCTCCTTCATCTCGGCCTCGGTCGCTGCGCCCACGCTGATCACGGCGACGCCGCCCGCGAGCTTGGCCAGGCGTTCCTGGAGCTTCTCGCGGTCGTAGTCGGAGGTGGTCTCCTCGATCTGGCGGCGGATCTGCTTGACCCGCCCCTGGATGTCGGAGCTCTTGCCGGCGCCCTCGACGATCGTCGTGTCTTCCTTGTCCACGGTGATGCGCTTTGCGCGGCCCAGGTCGGCGACCTGGACGCTCTCAAGCTTGATCCCGAGGTCCTCGGTCAGGCACTTGCCGCCGGTGAGGACGGCGATGTCCTCGAGCATGGCCTTGCGGCGGTCGCCGAAGCCGGGCGCCTTGACGGCGCAGACGTTGAGCGTTCCGCGGATCTTGTTGACGACCAGCGCCGCCAGGGCCTCGCCCTCGACTTCCTCGGCGATGACCAGCAGCGGCTTGCCGCTCTTGGCCACGCTCTGGAGGAGCGGAAGGAGGTCGTTCAGGGAGCTGATCTTCTTCTCATAGATGAGCACATAGGCGTCCTCAAGGGTCACCTCCATGCTCTCCGCGTTGGTGACGAAGTAGGGCGAGAGGTAGCCCTTGTCGAACTGCATGCCCTCGACGAC